>JBDRFZ010000031.1:0-7642 GCA_043818395.1 Patescibacteria group bacterium | reverse complement strand
CTCCTTCCGTTTTTGCCGCTGATTTTGACAACGACGGCGATAGCGACCTGGTTACGGCCAATTATTACGGCGCCAGTATCTCCATTCTCCTGAACAACGGCGACGGTACTTTCGTAGCAGCCGTGAATTACAGCGCAGGCGGCGGTGCATGGTCGGTTTTTGCCGCCGATCTAGATAGTGATGGGGATAATGATTTAGCCGTAGCTGATTATAACAACGGCAGGGTTTCTATCCTCCTAAACACTGTCATTCAAATCTACACTTACACATTGAATCTCACGGACAGTCAGGGCATGCCGATTGCGAATGCCCGTGTAAACCTTCGACGCTCTGATAATTCGTACGTTACTTATGCAATGACGAACTCCGCAGGCCAAGCCGCCTTTAAGGTTGCACCGGATGCTTGCATGAAGCTCGAAGTCGACTACAACGGCGCGAAGTACTCTACGGAGACCAGCTGTATCTCCGAGGATCTCGAAGTTGATGTTCAGACCAGTGCGTTCGGCCTGGGATTCCTCGATAGCAACAACAATCCGATTGCGAATGCCCGTGTAAACCTTCGACGCTCTGATAATTCGTACGTTACTTATGCAATGACAAATAGCGGCGGCGTGGCCACCTTCCAGGTAGTTCCAAATGCCACGATGAAGTTAGAGGTGGATTACAACGGTGGAAAGTATTCTACAGATCCAACAACCATTTCGGAAAACACTGAGCTTCCGGTTCAAGCCGTTTCTCTCAATGTTCATGTGACGGCGGCCGGTAACGACTTGATTGGTCAGCGCGTGGATCTCTTAAGTTCCGGCGGAAGTTATGTGACCTACATTAAGACCGATGGTGCCGGCACAGTAACCTTCCAAATCGTCCCTGATGCCCAACACAAAGTCCGATCGACTTACAATGGTGTTACTTGGACATCCGAAGGGACGGCCGGTCCTATTGACTTAGAGTACAACTTCTAAAACGGAATAATTGCTTAGCGATTTACAAAGGGCCATCCCTATTTGGGAGGGCTCTTTATTTTAGGAACTGAAGTCAACGGTTCGTACCGCTGGCGTTGTTTCATTCCCGGGTATAAAGTTTTTAACTTGGGAGGAGCAATGGATTTTAAAGATATCCTCGAAAAGGATATGAAGGCATGCGGATATCGAGAAGTAGTCGTTCTTTGTGTGGCGAGGATAAGCGGATTTGAAAAAAAACAGCCGGTCACATACCTGCTTGATGCTTATGGCCTAAGCGGCTGGATGAGAGCCGCCCGGGTTCTGTACAGCTTATTACATGAAGACGGAAAAGAACCAAAATTCATGCGCTTGGAGATTTGTCCGATCGAATATTCGGAATATTTGAAGCGTATCAAGAGTTTGACGCAGGAAAAATCAGGCGCATATTCTCATATTCGGTCTCTGAAGCCGGAGCACTTGAAGAAAAAGGAATCAGCGTGATCGCTTTTACCCGCCTCTTGACCCGAGCACGTCGTAAAAAGGCTCTTTTTTATTTAAAAAAAGACGAGTCTTGGACTTTGGACTCGTCTAATAGCGAGAGATATTGAAAAGATCAAAGATCATGGAAGAAGACGAAGAGTTAACGAACAGAGTTGTTCCAGTTTGCCATCAGGATCAAGTGGCGCGTAGGTTTTAGCAAGCTCCGCCGTAAATCCGATGCGGAATGCCGTATCTCGGGCCTTGTTGCCGAACCCGAAGGTGAATAGTGACCAACCCAGCTGTTTAGCTAGGTCAGAATATTTTAGTATCTTAGCTTCTGAATCCGGCTCTGAGCAATTGTCGACGCCATCGGACAATACATATATCGAAACAAGTGTATTGATTCCATGGGCCGCGAGCCAGTTATGCACGGCGAACAGGTGTTCGAAGACGTCGCACAGTGTTTGGTAGAGTTTTGTCAGATTGGAGCACGGCCGCTTGAGGAACCGCGGCATTTGCTGTGCATGCGCAAGCGGTACTATGACGGCGCTTTGACTTCCGAATTCCATGACCATCGCAAATGTCTTGGTTTCGTGGATCGGCGTCTCGAGATTGCGGAGAAGATCATTCAAAACCCTGGTACTCAAATCACCGAAAATCGTCATGGACTTGGAACAGTCCAGGCAGATTGCGTTGATCTGGATCGTTTGACCCTTGCAAGTAGCAGTAGTCGCGATTTCTTCAAGACACGAAGTCACATTCAGCGATTCACCCATTTTTCCGCCTCACTATAAGTTGCTAATGAGCTTATTCGAAAATAGCTAAAAATCGCCAAAAAGTCAAGACCTCGGCATGTGGAAGATTATTAAAATTATTATTATCTGACTCCGGCTGCAACTTTCTTCCTTTCCATCATTTTTCTAATCACGGGATCGAATCTATGCAAGCTTTTGCCTAAATTCGACGGTCTTCCAGTTTGAGAGATTTCGTATAGTTTAGCGATAAAATCATCCGCCTCCTGTTTGGCTATTTTTTTTGTATCGGGTATGACTTTGTTGTTTTCATCAACCCGTTCATGTAAAAAACGAAAAATATCACCGATCGCATGAGCCGCGACGCCATTTTTTACAGCGTCAGGTAAAGCGTCGATCTCTTCCTTATCAAGAGCGCCCTTTCTATATGCCAGATATGTTTTTATATCATCCCAAACTTGTTTTAATTTAGCTCTATCTTTTTCTGATAAGTTGATAGTGGGGTTCTGTTCGACTATTTCCAAGGGTAAAGATAGATATTTATCTATCGGTACCCGCTTCATGCCATGTGTCGAGGAAGCTGATTGGTCGGAGTTCTTTTCAGAAAGTCCTAATGAGTATCCATTGTCTATTCCAAAATAATGTCCGGTTTCATCGTCGTAACGGATATTATTAGGATGCCGATCAGAGCTTTTTCCGAGATAGTCAAGGCAGGCTAAGCGAGCTAAAGAATTTTGTTCATCGCCTTTCGATTTAACTTCACAGAGTTCCATGTATTTTTTCGGATCCAGCGGTTGACCGGTAACGCCTAATTGAAGTGACGCAAGATCATGGCTATCCATTTTGAGAACCGTGGGAGGGATTTCATCAAATCCAATGATAGTAGCTAAGGCTGAAAAAGCAACTTCGGATTTTATAGTATGCGATGTATCCATGAGCTTCAAATTCAATTCGCCTTCTCTAAACGGAAGTGCTTCTACCGGGACATCGTAAGTCATGGCCAGGCTTTTTATTATTCCGGGCATGGTTTTTGCGCGGATTTCGGATAATCTCTCCAGTACTTGTCGTCGGTCGCTTTTCACAGGACGCAGAGTTTCTTTTATTGTGCCATCTTTTTGCGGTGTGCGTATAACTGAAAAAAGTTCGCCATTAACAA
The DNA here is from genome assembly GCA_043818395.1 of Patescibacteria group bacterium. Taxonomy (GTDB): domain Bacteria; phylum Patescibacteriota; class Patescibacteriia; order 2-12-FULL-60-25; family 2-12-FULL-60-25; genus JBDRFZ01. The sequence goes on along the minus strand of JBDRFZ010000031.1, from coordinate 4,313 downwards.
TTTTAAGCATCTCCTGTCCGCGTTGCTGTTTTAAAAAACCGACCAAATCACCTTTTTCTGATTTAGTAATACAGCGTTCGACGGCATTAGCCGTTGCTTCGGTTACGCGTTTCGTATCGGTGATCTCACCAGAATCCAAAATATTTAAAACCGTATATCTACGCCCGGCACTTTCATCACCATTAATTTCCCTTTGTTTTAATAAGGGGAATAAAGATTCTTGAAATTTGTTAAATAATTCCATCGAATGTTCCGCACTAAAACGGCGGAGTTGTTCTTTTGCGCTAATTCCTCCGATTTCTCTAATTCCAGACTGTTCATCATCAGAAAATCTTTTTGTTGCTGAAACTTTTTCTTTCGGAGGATTATTCACATCGGTATTTGAAATTTGCTCGTGCTTCATATCAGTCAAGAGAGTCAGGTGTTGATCTAAAACGCCAGTAAGATCCAGAAAATGCCAATAAAGCATCTAGAAATTTTTCACCTTCAGTATAAGGTACCACGTCCAGATGGGCTGGATCCTGTACACCAAAAGCCATAAGATGCTCACGTATTTTTAATGGTAATTTAGATAAATCTGCAGTTCCGTCAGGCGATAAAGTAATAGGTATAGCCGTCTCTTCTTTCATTTTGTCGTTTAATGGGAAAAAAAATATTTTTTTTGGCATAGATAGATATATATCATCAAGCGTAGTGTAACATCAAAGAACATAAATTATTACCATATTTTTTGTTTTTTGTCCAGAGTTTACATTCAGGTAGTTTAGAGGTGAGTTTGTTTATTACTAAGCATTTTTTACTAAAATAACGAGCCGGGCGGCTCGTTATTCTTGAGGAGAATTGAAAAAAGGTCATTAAGATATTAGCCGGTGTCGTTATTTCCGAGGGAGCGAAGAGATCCCTGGGTCATGATGCAGTGGATGGCTCTCGCGATGTGGCTGCCGATATGGATGATGCGAGCTCCTGGCAGTTGCTCGAATTCCGGACGTTTCGTGATTGAGTTGGTGACGAAAGCGCCGGAAAGTCTGCATCCCTTTAGACGTTCCACAGCACGGCCAGTCAAAAGTCCGTGAACGCCGATAACCAGAATGCGCTCGGCGCCATATTCGCGCACGATGCGGCAACACTCTTTCAGTGTCCCGGCGGTGTCGATGATGTCGTCGACGATGATTACGTCTGCATCCCGTACATCGCCGACCAGCTGCAATGCTTTGGCCTGGCCTAACTCGATACGCCTTTTGTCTACGAATGCGATAGGTCGAGGCGTGCCGCATGCGGTGGCGAAGGCTGAAGCCCGCTCACGCCCACCAACGTCCGGCGAGACGACTACGATCTGACTCGGGTCCGTGAAGATTTCCAGCGCATCATGAGCCATTTTCCGGAGAATGAGTATCGGATCGTAGGTACACTCGAAGAATCCTTCGAGGTATACGGTATGTGGCTCAACCGTGCCCACGTTTCTCAAGCTCGGCGCCGCAGTCAAGAGAAGCCTGGCGAAGAGTTTGGCTGTTATCGCCGTTCTGTCCGTAATTACGCCCTTGCGCCTGTCTTGGCGAGCGTAGGGGGAATAGGGGAAGATGACTACTTCGACTCTGGCTCCGTTCCAGCGCAGGGCGTCAAGCAGTACCAGTGTCATCATGGTATGGTCGTTGACCGAGCCGTTGGCGTCTGTAGCAGCACAGGCAACAACCACGATATTGCGTCCGCGGACGTTTTCTTTGAGTTCCACAAAGGGTTCTCGGTCGCTGTGGAACTTGACCGTGGCTTTGCCAAGCCGGCAGTCTTTGAACTCCGGCATAGCTTGCATGCTGGACAATATCTCGCTGACGATTGAATGATCTGGCTGATTGGAAAAGATCAATAGCTGGTCCATCCCTTGCTCCTTTCACTGAAATCAGTAACAAACTATCACCAGACGCTTGTCGCCGCAAGCAAAGCCGGAACTTGCTCATAATATTGACCCGCGTTATATTCCATACGCTTCAAATATGCTGGCTACAAAATTTTTTCATTGGAGTTACGTGAAAATCCTGAAACCTGTACTATTTCGTTTTGATCCGGAAAACATGCACGATTTTTTCTGTTCGGTGGGATTATTTTTGGGACGATACGGTTTTACCCGCCGGCTCACCTCGATCTTTTTTGAATATCGTCATCCAATGCTGGAGCAGACGGTTTTGGGTATGAAATTTTCAAATCCAATCGGCTTGGCGGCGGGATTTGATAAAAATGCGAGCCTAACCGGTATTATGCCGGATGTAGGTTTTGGATTTGAAGAAGTAGGGTCGATCACCGGTGAATCTTGTGATGGGAATCCGAAGCCGAGGCTTTGGCGTCTGCCAAAATCAAAAAGTCTCTTGGTCTATTACGGATTGAAAAACGATGGTTGTGAATCTATCGCCGCCCGTCTTAAAAATTTAAAATTCCGATTCCCGATCGGTACGAGCATCGCAAAAACCAATAGTCAGTCAACGGTCGACATGCAAGCCGGTATTGCGGATTATGTGAAATCTTTTAAAGCGTTCGTTTCGATCGGTGATTATTTTACGATCAATGTCAGTTGCCCTAATGCTTATGGCGGAGAACCGTATTCAAGTCCAGAGCGTCTGGATTTGCTACTTTCCGCCACTGATCAGATTGAAACGAAAAAACCCATCTTCCTCAAAATTTCAGCCGATACTCCGCCCGAGGATCTTGAGCGGTTGGTTGAAGTTACAGATAGGCATCGCGTTCAGGGTTTTATTATTTCCAATCTGGCAAAAAATCGCGACAACCATCTTTTGGATCGGGATGAGATCAGGGGTTTGGATAATGGAGGAATAAGCGGTAAACCAGTTGAAAATCTGGCGAATGAACTCATTTCGCGTGTCTATCAGATGACGCGAGGGCGTTACGTTATCATGGGTTGCGGTGGCGTGTTTACCGCGGAAGATGCCTATAAAAAAATTCGTAACGGCGCTTCACTTGTCCAACTTATTACAGGTATGATTTATGAAGGCCCACAAATGATAGGTCAGATCAACCGCGGTTTAGCAGAATTATTAAAACGCGACGGGTTTAAAAACATCAGCGAAGCGGTAGGGATTGACAGAAAAGCCAATTTGTGATAATTTATTGCGTTCAGACTACGGAATTGAACCTTGTTACAAGTGCTTAATTATGCTGTAGCGGCAAGCCCGGGGTCCCGCAATCATGCTGGGATGAGGGGCAAGCCAAACCAACGAGGTGAGTCATGGCGAAGCGAAATGTTTCCGAGATCGAGACTGGCGCAGGATTCTTCATGGGCTTCGTGAGCGCGACGATGGACGTGGTCCGTGAGAAGGCGTATCCCTTCGCGGCCATCTACCGTCTGGCCACGGCCGGCGGCAGGACGACGCTCGTCAAGATCGTCGACCTGGCCTACACCGACTGGCAGGCCGAGCAGCCGAAGCCGATCGAGCAGCCCGAGGGCGGCCACCCGTACCGGGGCGGACCGCAGAACGGAAACGCACCGTTCTCGGCTCCCATCGTCTACGTCCAGCCCGAGTTCGAGGAGTTGAAGCGCCGGTTCCCGGCCTACGTCAACCCCGACTACAAGGGCAAGCGCTTCGATCCGATCGAGCGCTGCAAGGCCGTCTCCAAGGAGAACCGCGAGGTCGCCTTCGAGTACGTCCACCTGGACCGCGACGCGTCGACCGATGAGGTGTTGGCCGAGATGGACCGCAAGGGTCTGCGGCCCGCGCTCTACGAGGAGCTCCTCGGTTTCGCCGAGAAGTACCCCGACGAGCAGCGGAAGTATCCGATCGTCGCTCTCGGCTCCGAGGCGTACGTGGACGGTGACCGCTACGTCGCGTGTCTGTGGGACGATTACGATGGCCGGAACCTCTACCTGCACTGGCTCGACGACGGCTGGGACGGCATCGTCCGGTTCCTCGCCGTGCGCAAGTAGCACTTGGACCCTTGGTCACTCGGCCCTTAAAAAAGGCTCTGTGACACTTGGGCCTTTTGCTCTGGACCCTGTCTGGTGTACGAAATCCGCAACTTGGATTCTCGTACACTGGGCAGGGTCGCTTTTATTTTGTACAATCCTTTTTGGATAGTAGACGAAACAGTCCGCGGCCAAGGCTTCGGGCGGTCGAAATCTGGACGGATCCGTTTGCCAGAATGTCGGGCGGTACGCCGGTCGGCAGCGCGCGTCGGTTTGTCCATAAACTGAAGATACTTGGTGTCGAAAGCTGGCGGGCTAAACGCCCCGAATAAAATTCAACCGCGAGATTATTCAAGCGGTGGTGATCCAGATGGCTTTCGATACGGTCCTCTCGGCTCCGAGACGA
>JBDRFZ010000030.1:0-79297 GCA_043818395.1 Patescibacteria group bacterium | reverse complement strand
ATCACCCAAACTGCCGACCTCGGGATCATAGTCATCATCCTCTGTTTCATCAATCAGGTCTGCCATAAGCAACGGATAGTTGTCGCATAATCGCTCCAGAAAATGCCCAAAAATCTTTCTGATCAGAGCCGGGATCGAAGTTGCGACTTCGATTTTTTGGTACTTATGAGCTATGGCGAACGCCTTAGCCAGTTTGATCATGAGATCTGCTGCTATTCTGGCAGTAATCAAACTCGATGTAGAACACTCAGGATAGCCTTCGACCGAAAGACCGGTATAGCACACGGTAGAGACGAGGGCGTTCCGCAAAAATCTGCTATCAATGAGCCTGTCTAAGGCTACGGATTTCTCCTTTACCAAATCATCCGCTCCCCTTTTGCACCCCCCTCTAACAAGACGTCTGCTTACCGCTCTCACGAACTCCAAAGCATTCAAGTCTGTTCTCCTTGTAATGAACTCATGTGTTCAATAGATAAGCTAAAAGCGCTGACAAGTCAAGACTGACCCTATATAACAAAAACACCTCGATGAAGAGATGTTTTTGCGTCGAAAGCCAACTCCGTTGCCTTACAATCTCTCGTGATAAGCAGGAAGCTGATCCTTTGATGGTGGCAGGCAACGCGGAAGACGTTCGGACGCTGGTATTTACGGAACCGGCGTTGCACATGGCCAGAATGGGTTAGAAAATTCAACCCGTGACAAAATGTCACGATCCGCTAAGCAACCTCTTGTTTTGCGGTTTCTTCAAATAGTTTTTCTTGGACACCACCGATCGTCCAAGTTGTTTCTCTAATTCTTTTCTTGCAACGGCCGCAACGTTTCCGCCAGTTCGAGCATCGTCTGCAAGTTCGGATAAGCCCTTTGAATTCTTGGTTGTGTGGAGTTCGGTCGTAGAACGTTCGCCTAGCATAGTAAAAATAAGCTCGAAATCGTCCATGTGATCACGAAGGTTTTGACGCTTAAGTCCTTTCAACTTCTTGTATTCGCTCGGCGTGATGCCGAATGTCGCCTTGGATATTTCGGCTGTCAGTATCTCGTAATCTCTCTGTTCTTGCGCTCCGCGTTTCTGCCATTCGTCCGTCAGCTCCTCACGGATCGCGATGCCGCGCATCCGCTTTTCGATCCAATCTTCGCTATAGCCTTTGAGTTTATAGAGCATTCGCGTTCGTTTGGTAGCGAGCTCTGGATTCTCGATCTCCTGTACGCGCTCGTAGCCGACCTTTGCGAGCCAACGCTTGAAGGGTTCAGCTTTGGCTGACGGGATGGACTGGATGATACGGAAAATGCCCTCGGTATTGGCGCAATTCATGCGTTGCTTGCCGCCTTTCGTTGGAACTTCAAGGGTATGTACAAACTGTACCCACCCTTGTGCCAACTCCGGATCGCGCTGTTTCATGCGCTGAATATATTGCTTTGGATCGTTGGAATCAATTAATGCCAGTACAACATCTTCAACGACAAACCACCACTCGTTGTTATAGAGCGTCTTTCTAATTTGTTTGCCCTTGAACAGAGCAATTTGGGTGGTTTGGGTAAGCATGATTTAAGATCCTGTTATCCATTTGTTAAATGATTTTTCAATCTCTTTGAGGGACGGGAGACCCGTGGCTTCCATAAGAGCCTTTTGGAATTGATCGGATTCCCATCGCCTCGCTGTTTCTAACGTTGCTTCCTGCTGATGTTCCGATATGTAACTCTGAAAATCCGGATGAAGTTCAATGCCGGGCCCCATTAAACCAGCTGACGAACTCGATTTTAATAGCTTGATCATTGCCTCTTTGCCTTTCGTCTGGTTAATCCACAATAAAAATGCGGGTCCAATAACATATTCAGCCGCGTTACTTTCGGGAACCCGTTCCCCCGAAGCCGGTGAATGCGAGAGGTCGAGGAACATCTCATATGCCTTTGGGTCATTTTTGATAATGTCTCCGACATCTGCTTTAACTTGCTCTGTTAAATCAAGAATGGAACCCTCTTTCATCATCCCTGCTCGCTCAATAAGAGAGGCCCAACCTTCATCTATAAGTCTTGTAGAGGCTGACACACGGTCATGGCCCACAACCGACCACATACTGATATGTCCGATTTCATGGACCAGTGCCCGGCCAATTCCATGATAGTCAATTCCTTTCTCACGCGACTTGTCGACAATCGTTCTTTCGCTATCATGACTAAGAAGTCGCTTGTCGAATGGAATGGATGCGCCGTCGCTCGTTACTTCAGTATGACCAAGGAGTGTCATTTCATCACCATCTGGAGCGCGAAATTCAATAGAAATTTTTGGTAACTTAGGATATGGAAGATTTAAGACAGTAAATGCCTTTTTTAATCTTACAAGCACGCGCTCGATGGTCTCTCTGCGTTCAACCGGAATGCTGATGGACTCAACAGTCGTCATCTCGTCTTTCTTGATACTTTCGGGCATTTCAAGCATAGGCAAAGTGCATTATCAGAAACATCATCCAATTTCGCCTAAGCTCCATTTTCCGCTCCTAGCATAGCACTTTGCCATTCCCATAAGCCCCAAAGCATTGCGACTTCAATTAGGATTCCGAAATAATCCTTTGCCGGCCCTTTCAAGCTCGGCTCTAAGAACGGGTAACCTCTCGATCGATTTTCTGTGCGGCCCAAGTTTTTCGGCGAGTAAGGCTAATTCTTCCTCTAATTTTGCACTCTCCTGAAATTTCTTTTCTGATTTACGAGATTTGAAATAGTTTTTTATATTTGCAAGCTTAAACCACACATCTCCTCCCCCAATAAAATAGGATCTTCCGTCGGATAGCTGGTTGTATTCTGCACGCGCTTCTTTCTCACGGAGAAATAAATCCTGAATTTCTCTTGCCATTGAGCCAAGCTCAACATACATCACCTCTTGATATTCGGAAGCAAGTGTTGCGAATCGCTTTAATCGCTCTCCATCTTCAGGATTCGTTATTGTCGGAAGTATCTCGAGAACGGTCTGTAAATCTTCATTTTCCAAAATTTCTTGTTCCGAATGGCTCTTTGGAGCAAAGTTTTCGTAATTCATAATAGTGAAAATTTATCTTTGATGCGCCCGTTTGTCTAGTTGATATACACATTGTATGTGTCCACCACATATGGCACTCCTTGGGGTTTTCTTGGGTTAGGAATTGGATGGGTGAAAGAAAATACAAGGATTTATGCGGCCTTTTGGTGTTGAACCAGATGAGATACTCGGCCAGTTTGTCGTTGAAGGCAACGGTATCCTTGAGCAGATGAGCATAATGGTCGACGAACTCCTCCTGAATGGTCCGGCTGAACCGTTCGCAGTGCACATTATAGTGTACCCCGTACAGTCGGTGAAAAATCATTATGCAAAAGCCCTCGAAGAATATGTTGTTTTCTATAATCTCAAACGACTTCACCTGGGAATTAATCTAAAAACTCCCTATCAGGTGGTGCTAAGCTCTTGAACTTAATTCGGGGGGATGGCATCCGTCATTCATGATATCCTGTCGGCATGAGAAACCCTAAAAATAAACCGGAACTTGATTTCATTGCAATCGGCGAATCGCTCCGCGATGTATTTTATCTGATAAATGAAGCCACTTTGAGCTGTAGTATAAACAAGGATAAATGTCTCTTGTGCCTGGAATATGCAGAAAAAATACCTGTTAGACAGGTTGTAAAAGTTCCGGCGGCGGGCAATTCCGGTAATGCGGCTGTTACCGCATCACGACTAGGGCTTAAAACTGCGCTCATGACCTGGGTTGGCAAAGACCATTCCGGAGACCATATACGCGAGTCACTGCAAAAAGAAAAAATAGACAACCGTTACGTAATAATCGATCCGGATTTTCCGACCAGTGAAGCTACTATTATTAACTACAGTGGTGAAAAAACTCAGTTGGTTTTTTTTCAGCCGCGTAAATACAAACTACCTCATTTCGCATCTACGAGGTGCGTTTATTATTCGGCCATGAGCGAGACTCATGCCGGATTCGACAAGTTATTATTAAATGAAATGAAAAATAGGAAGGAAACCTTTTTTTCATTCCAGCCCGGCACGACTCATATTCACCGCGGCTTAAAACCATTGATGCCATTGATAGCTCTAAGCGATCTTTTTACTTTAAACAAAGACGAAGCATATCACCTGCTAGGCGATGGCGAGCGCACGATATGCAACATGCTGGAAACTTTCAGACACTTGGGTGCTAAAATCGCAATCATAACCGATGGAGCAAACGGTGCTGATGCTTTTGACGGTAAAAACCATTGGCATATGCCCATATTTAAAGGTAAATCCAAAGAAAGAACCGGCGCCGGTGATGCTTTTGCCTCAGCCGTTACAGTCGCTTTATTAAACAATAAAGACCTGCCTACGGCTTTAAGATATGGAACGGCCAACAGCTGGAGCGTAATCCAGGAAGTCGGACCGCAGAAGGGTCTTCTGAATTCAAAAGAGATGCAAGATGTTCTTAAAAAATTCTCTTCCATCAAACCAATTCTGCATGCGCATTAATATAAATTAATTTTAGCTCTGGGCGCGGAAACCGCGCACCTACAAATTACACAGGGCAGGCACAAGGCTCTGCCCCTACAAATATGCTCGTCACTGCAAAAAAAATCTTAGTTCCGGCGCGCGCCAAACGCTACGCTGTTCCGGCCTTCAATGTTAATGACTTGGAATTTCTAAAAGCTGTAATCAGTGCGGCTCAAAAGATGAAATCGCCGGTTATCGTTCAGACCTCGGAAGGAGCCATTGAATACGCAGGTATGGATTATTTAATTGCCATGGTTCACGTCGCGGCCAAAGCTCCGGTTCCGGTAGTTATGCACTTAGACCATGGAAAAGACTTGAAAATTGTTCGCCAGGCAATTCAAAGCGGCTACACCTCGGTTATGTACGACGGATCTGCATTGCCTTATGCTAAAAATGTTAAAAATACCAAACAAGTTGTAGCCTGGGCAAAGAAAAAAGGAGTTTCAGTAGAAGCCGAGATCGGTGCTTTGGCCGGCATCGAAGACTTGGTCAGCGTCGAAGAAAAAGATGCCAAGCTGACAGATCCGAAAGAAGCTGCGCGTTTTGCCAAAGAGACCGGCTGTGATTCACTCGCCGTTGCCATCGGCACAAGCCACGGAGCTTTTAAGTTCAAAGGTAAAACACATCTGGACATTGAAAGACTGAAACATATCGCTAAACTTGTAAAGTTACCCATCGTTCTTCATGGCGCGTCCGGCGTGTTGGAAGACGTAAAAGCGCTGGCTGAAAAATACGGCGCCAAGCTCGGCGAAGCGCGCGGTGTATTGGATACGGATATCAAACAGGCTACAAAGCACGGCGTGGCTAAAATTAATATCGATACAGATTTGCGCCTGGCTTTTACCGCCGGGATTCGCGAAGCGGTTCATGATCTGCCAAGAGTAATTGATCCGCGAAAACTCTTGGAACCGGCCAATCTGCTCATGTGCGAAGTGGCAAAGAGGAAAATGAAACTATTTGGCAGTGCGGGGAGAGGATAATGCGGAGTTGAGAGTTGTCGTCCTGAGCCCTTCGGCTCTGCTCAGGGTAAACTCTACGGAGCGGAGTCGAAGGATCTTTTGAGATTTCATCGAACCAAAAAAGGTCCTTCCCGACGCTACGGTCGGGACAGGTCGACAAGCTCAAGACGACAATCACATTCTACATCCCATCCGTAACACAGTCGCGAAGAAGTAGATGATGTATTTCCAGCTGAGAACTATTCGAGCACATAAGGAAGTTGGGTCAGCAGTGAGCGGTGAATCTTGACCAAAAGTTAAAAATCTGCCAAATTGCGCGCACGGTCGGCTGACCGTGCGTTCATTTTTCGTTTTCAGAGGTGTAAATCATGGCAGGAAAAAAATCTGGTTCAGTTGTCACATTGCCTAAGATACCGATTCCTCAAGACATCAAAGAAGCCGGCGAACTCCTGGCCAGGCTCGGTGCAATGCAGCGCCAAGCCAAAACCGTTTCGGACAAGACCGACGCCGCCATTTCCAAGCTCCAGGAAGAAGCCAACGCCGAGCTGACTCCGATCTATGGAGACATGGGAGCGGCCTTCGATGCACTCAAGGCTTTTGCGGACGTACGACGGAGGGAACTCACCCAGGACGGTAAAAAGAAGACCGTGGACCTCGGGACCGGCAAAGTCTTCTGGCGGAACACGCCGCCCAGGGTCTCAGTGCAAAATGAAGCCGCCGTTCTCGCCGCAGTACAGGAGCTCAAGCTGACCGACTTCTTCCGGGTTGAACCGCAGCTTGATAAGCAGGCCATGAACAAAAATCCGGATGGAGCTTCTGTGATCCCGGGCGTCGAAATCACCCGAGAGGAGCTGTTCTACGCCAAGCCCACAGATGGAACCGGAGAGCTGAACCAACACAAGCTCGACGGCCTTCTCAAAAGCCGCGATTGACGGCCAAAAAAACTCAACAAGACCCCGAGACAAATCTTTGTCCCGGGGTCTTTTTTTAAAGCGGGGAAATCCCACCCCTACCAACTTCCCCCTCCCCCCCCTCCTCCTCCGCCGCCGGATGAACCACCGGAAAAACCGGATCCGCCGGATGAAGAATGACTAGGCGGAGATGATATACCGGAAAAACTTCTTTCCATACTGCTTAGATGTGAAATAAGAGCAAAGGTCGTCATATGAGACATGGCTGTGCCTTCAGCCCATTCCGGCGGAGGCAGTTGCATGGATTCAAACTGTTTCGCCCACTGTTCTTCGACACCGAACACGATGGCATACGGCAGTAACGCTTGGAATTGTTCGGGTTTGCGTTCCGGTGCGTTATGGAAAGCCATCCTGTCTTTTTCGGTAACCGATAAAAACCATTTGAAACCTTCGATATCCGTCAATAATTTTATTCCGACCGACGTACGGCGTGGCATAAAGAATCCAAAAATGCCGATTATAAATGCCGTGGAAATTGCCGAAAATACTCCCAATGGAAAGGCTACGAGAAAAAAGAACAAGAAAAATCCCAAGAGACCGGCGACTGTTATATAAGCCGAACGAGTCCTGCTTGGATTCGCGTCGAAAAGTTTTAAGGCGTCTATGGATTTTTGAATGTCGCTCTTGAAAGTCGTAACCGTGGAATAAAACTTCCCCTCTTTGCGCAAATCATCCAATGTAGTTTCTCCACTATCCTTGAATATTCCGCGCATAATCTCCTGTTCGTAATCTGCCAGCCCCGAATAATTTTCTTCCAATCTTGAGAAAGTGAATTTCTGAGTTGCCCCGAAGACTCCTTTTTCATCATCAATTTTTATTTTCAGATAACCGCGACGCGCCAAGTCAACAATAGTCGCCGAGACGGCACTGCTTGGAACCCTGCCTTCTGTCATAGCCGCTCCTATCATGGCCGGAGACAGTTTTTGCGGTGGTTCATATTCAGGAATAACAGTTCCCTTTGACGGGTCTTTGCCTGATTTTCGCCATAAAGAAAACATAATTATAAATGCAAAAATCGGGAAAAATATCACGCCGTTATCCGCCAAAACCCTCCAAATTTTATCCATCCAGGTCAGCTCTTTTACTATACCTTTAGGCAGACCGAATACCGCCGTCAGGCCCTCATATGGCAATAAAACACGCTTAGTCTTTATTTGCATGCCCGCGGCCATAACCGAGCTGTCGCACGCATTTTCGGTTGAATCCACGAAACCCGTATAGCAAGCCATTTGTATTTGTGAGGCCGATGCTGCCGCCGGTAAAATAATGGTCATGGAAGACTGCTCGATAGGCACCTGCCATTCATTACCGGTTACATTCCAGTACAACTCATCGTGATCATCAAAAGAATTTAAAACTCGATCCGTGGAATACCTGATGACGTATTCATGCGGACCCGTAATCGTTACATCCGCATCTCCGATTTTTAAATACAAATCTCCGGCATCACTTGACTCTATATAAGGCTCCTCAGCTCCGTCTCGTAAAATATCCAAAACCTTATAGCGTAATCTGTAAGTAACCCCTTTAATGTAGTACTTCTCCGGAATATAACGGAATATCCCATGTCTTTCCTCGTCACCGAAATCATAAGTGATTTTTTCTTCGAAAATTACATTGCGGTCAGTCTGTACCGTAGCTGTCACGTCAAAATTTTTAATGACCTCCTCGGCTTTTGCTGTACCGGGCAAAACAAAACCCAGGATCGCTATTGCGGATAAAAATAGATATTTAGCTTTCATATGATTTACCTTAATGCTACATGACTTAAGTAGCTATTGAAAAGATGCCTCGTAAAAAATAAGAAAAAACGCCGGCGGGCTTTGCGCTCAAGCGCGGCGTTTTTAGAACGGTTGTATTCGACTTCAGCAGTCAGCCAGGATCAAAACCGTGCCCTGATTCAGTCCAAGTATCAGATTGCCATAAGACCAGATATCCTGGATTGATTGAAAACTGCCAACCTGGATATTTGTCGCGCATATTTCACTAACCAGGGAAATCAGAACCCTGGCGAAAGCTGACTTCAATTTCGGTGAAAGATATGCTGGAAGTACGTTATCAGCCATGGCCATGAATTTTTGGTCAAGTTTTTTTGCGTCAATGGACGGAAGCGGGAACCGCATTTTCTTAGCGCGATTCATACCGAGAATAAAACCGTGCCCAAAATCATGAATCACGGACTCTGCTTTACCCGGTCCGACCGTCAAAACCACGCCTATTTCTTCTCCGCACTCCAGATCATGCAGACGATCCAGCAAATCCGGCATAGGCGGTTTGAGCTCGAACCTGGAAACGTACATGAAACGAAGCATGGCCGCGACTCTTACGCCACACCCGGGAACGCCAATTTCATCTTCCCAGTATTTGCATGTCCTCAAATTCAGAGCGTCCAACGGATCTGTCCCGACATCGCTCAAACCTTCGGCTTTGATGATCTTGGGCGCGAGTAGTTCCAACGCCTTTTGAACATCTTTCGCGGTCAATCGATCGGAGTCGATAAAGCAATGCAAAGCCGTTAGTTGCCACTCTTCCGGATTTGTAAAATCATCTTCCATGTCTTAGTTCCTTTTAAGGAGCGCCTCACGCCCGTCAGTCAAATGGTCAGTAGACCATACGGACAATAAAAAACTAGCCGTTTTTCGGTAAAAAGTCAAGATGTAAGCGTCCTTTTTGTGAGGGGAAGATGGAGAGGCTAATCAGTGCTACAATATACCCATGCAATCAAAAACAAAGACTAATAAAAACGGCCTGGATGTCATCACCATCGGCGCAGCTACGCGCGATGTATTTGTCAGGAGTAAAAAATTTGAAAACATACCGTCAGACACGGCACCTGACGGTTTTAACGCCTGTTTGCCGCTGGGTGCAAAAATACCCATCGACGAACTGGTTTTTGAAACCGGCGGAGGCGCTACAAACGCAGCTGTGACATTTGCGCGTTTTGGGCTGAAAACCGGGTGCATCTCACGTGTCGGGTACGACATAGGCGGACGTGAAATTCTAGAAAAACTAAAAACCGAAAAAATAGACACCTCGAGCATCCAAAAAGACAAAATACACCGTACCGCTTATTCGATTATTTTGCTTTCAGGAACAGGACATCGCGCCATCCTGGTCTACCGCGGAGCATCAAGTAACCTGGACGTAAAAGCAACTGACTGGAAGAGAGTAAAATCGAATTGGATTTATTTGACCAGTGTGGCCGGTAAAATGGATTTTATAAAAAAAATATTTGAACATGCAAAAAGCAATTTAACGCAGATTGCCTGGAATCCCGGAAACAAAGAAATCGAATTAGGTCTTAAAAAACTATTGCCATTTATCATGCAAACCGATTTATTATTCTTAAATCTGGAAGAAGCCGCCGCACTCACCAACACGACTCCGCGTCATGAAGATCTGATCGTTAAAACATTATCCCCCCTGCCTAGAACCGCGCTTATTATTACCGATGGCAGTCATGGAGCACACGTCTACTCACGCGGTTATACTTGGCGTGCATCGGCTCTGAAAGGAAAAGCTATCAATACGACTGGCGCTGGCGATGCCTTTGGTAGCGCATTTACAGCTGCAATAATTAAAGACGGTGACCTGAAAAAAGCGTTGAAAGTCGGATCCTTAAACGCCTTTGGCGTGGTTACGCATATGGGTGCCAAGGCGGGAATTTTGAAAGCTTACCCTGGAACCAACCAAATCACTAAAGTAAAAATAATTGAACGTATTTAGTATGAACCTTATCGACCGGCTCAGGCATTTACTGACTGAAAACCAAATAATGGTCGTTTTCCTGGCCCTAGTGGTCGGACTTTTATGGCCTGATATTTTTAGACCCATCGCCCCTTACGGCACCTTTCTTCTGATCCTGATTTTTTTTACCTCCAGCCTGCGCCTCTCATTTGATGAACTCAAAGAATACGCCAAAGACTGGAAAATGGTTTTGCTCACAACTTTTTTCATGTTGGTTTTCATGCCTATTGCCATGTGGTTTCCGCCGAGCCTTTTTGCTCCGGATTGGGCGCTGCCCTTCCTCATTGTCGGCGCTATGCCGACCGGTATGACCATTGCTCTCATCGCCGAATTTTTTGGAGGTAAAACAACGCTCGCGCTTGTAATTACGGCCACAACGTCGCTTATCGCACCTTTTACCGTACCCTTGGTTTTCCAGTTCATGATCGGACAAAGCATCCCGATTCCGACTTTTAAACTTTTTACAGATCTTCTACTGACGATCGTTGTGCCGTTTATCGTAGCCATGTTCGTCCAGCGTCGCGCAAAAAAATTCGTCAAAGATCACGATAAATGGTGGGCGCAGATTTCGGTTATCGCTTTCGGGCTCCTGATCGCCGGCATCGTGGCAGATACCACCGGAGGTTCGATCGTAACCATCGGTTGGGATGAGGTCGGCATCCTAGTCGTCATGCTTATCTACCTCGGAGGCATAACCTGGCTCGGTTATGTCATAACCTGGTGGCGCGCTGCTTCGGAAAAAGCGACCATCGCCCTCTGCATGGTTTATATGAACAATACGCTCGCGCTTTTTATTGGGAATAAATATTTTAACGATGGTGTAACGGTACCGCGGCTGGTAATAATTCTTATGATCGTAAATCTGCTGCTGCCCCCACTCCGGATGGTCGCCAAACGCGCCGCAAATGATAAAGGAAAGAAAAGTAAAAAATTAAAAGTTTTACAGCCCTTTAGCTTGCCTTAACCTTCCATTAATTAAAATCCAGACCTCAAGATCCTGGATTCCCGTTTTCATGGGAATAGCATAATATATAAATTGAAAATATATGCCAGACAAAAAATCATCCATTTTTGTAACACGAAAGTTCGCTGATTCGGGGATTAAGGCCTTGAAAGCCCGGGGGTACAGGGTCGAGGTCTATTCCGAAGACCAGGTGATCCACAGAAAAATCCTTCTTCAGAAGGTAAAAGGATGCGATGCTCTTTTATCGCTTTTGACGGATAAAATTGATGATGGAGTCCTCAAAGCTGCCGGACCGTCACTAAAAATCGTAGCCAATTACGCCGTAGGTTTTGATAACGTTGATTTAGCGGCTGCCAAAAAACGCAACGTAATCGTAACCAATACACCATCCGATAAAGTGAACGAGGCCGTGGCCGAACACACTTTTGCGCTCATGATATCGCTCGCGCGGCGAATACCGGAGGCTGATGCATTTTCTAAGGCTAAGAAATATACAGGTTGGTCTCCCAACCTTTTCACGGGTACTGACTTGTACGGTAAAACCATGGGCATAATCGGCGCAGGGCGTATTGGTTCAGCTGCCGCCAGACGTGCGGTCAAAGGTTTTGGTATGAAGCTCGTTTATTCAGATATGCGTCCGAATCCGGAATTAGAAAAAGAACTGGGCGCCGTAGAAATGACCATGGAAAAACTCCTGCAAACAGCTGATTTCGTTTCGCTTCACGTGCCGCTACTTCCATCTACCAAGCATTTAATTTCAACTGCTGAATTCTCGCTCATGAAAAAAACCGCATTTTTGATAAATACGGCGCGCGGTCCGGTAGTGGATGAAAAGGCCCTGCTTAGAGCTTTAAAAACCAAGCGTATTGCCGGAGCCGGCCTGGATGTGTTTGAATGTGAACCAGCCATCGATTGCGATATAACGGATAATTTGGAACTCAAAGCATTCCCCAATGTCATTCTAACGCCGCATATCGCCAGCGCCACAATCGAAGCGCGTGAAGCCATGAGCATGGTGGCAGCTGAAAATATCATAGCTGTTCTCTCTGGCAAACCGCCGTTAAACCCGGCGAAATAATTATTTTCTTTCAGAAGCTATGCCCCCGAATTTTGAAGCGCCAATCAATCCCCAAAAAAGCAAGCAGGAACTTCAACGTATAACTCCAGAAGAATTTGATGCGGCTTTTGAAAATCTCGAGGTCGGAGAAATCGCACAACTAAAACCCACGCGGGATATAAAAAAATTAGCCCAAGAGGAAGAAGCGGAGAGTCAATCAAGAGTGGATGAAATAAGAAGTCATATAATAGGTATCGGGGAAGCAGGATTGCATAGAGAATACCCAAAAGGAACGCGCGTTGAATTTACACCGAAAGCATCAAAAGATTTACAGGCCTATGCACGAGAGCTGGAGCAGAAAATGGTTGTCAAAAAAAGACTTGGTGAGAGACTGCAAGAAAGTTTAAAAAAACTGCGCGGCAGAGACAGTAACATTTCTCCGCCGAGTTGATAAATCTTATTTGTTGACTCAAATAACTGGCGAGGCTATGCTTTCTCGTACAATTATTTTGGGCCGTTAGCTTAGTTGGTAGAGCGCCGCCTTTGCAAGGCGGAGGTCGCCGGTTCGAATCCGGCACGGTCCACCATCATTAGTTCCACCGAAGAGGTGGAATTTTTGTTTTGCGCGGAATGTGCTTGTTTACTGTATTTGTTAGCGGTTTTGTTGATGGGGATGTGGTTCGAACTTTGGGGAGACCATTTGGCTTGCTTAAGGAAGTCGTAACGATAATGTGGCTTAAAATAAAGATGAAATACCTTTTGGCTTGCGGTTCGAACGTTGGGTAAATAATTGTTGAAAAGGGTTCTTGTAAAAGCTCGTGGAAGCGATATAATATAACCAAGTTTTACCAGCCAATTATGACAACTAAAAAAACAATCGGAGCCAAAATTAAAGCGTGGAGAGCGATAAAGGATTTAACCCAAGATGAATTAGCGAAGAAAGCAGATTTGCCGTATCCAACGCTTGTTAAAATAGAATCGGACGCTGTTCAAAATCCGTCGATTGATACGGTGACGAAGATTGCGTCTGGGTTGGGAATCGGCATTGATGACTTAATACAATAAACTATGCTCAATAAACAAGACATCTTAAATGCAATACGAAAAACTGCTGAGCAAAATGGTGGGAAACCTCTTGGAATGGGGAAGTTTGAGAAAGAAACTGGAATAAAGCCATATGATTGGAATAAGTACTGGGCACGATTTAGTGATGCACAAAAAGAGGCTGGCCTTACAAGCAATACTTTGCAAGAATCATATACTAACGAGTTTTTGCTTAATAAAATAGTTGTATTAGCACGAAAAATTAAAAGATTCCCCACTTATCGAGATATTGATCTTGAAAGAAGACGTAATGATCCAGAATTCCCTTGGGGAACTACATATCGTAGATATGGTACTAAAGAGAAATTTGCTCAGCAGGTAATTGATTTTTGTCAGCAAATTAGGAATTGTGAAGACGTAATTGAGCTTTGTAGACCAGCCTTGGCGAAAAAAAATGAATCAGAAAAGAGTTTGGATTCAGATTCAAAAATTGGAGAAGTTTATCTCTTCAAATCAGGAAGATATTACAAAATTGGCAAAACAAATGATTCTGTGCGGCGTGGTCAAGAATTACGTATACAATTGCCAGAAAACCTGGATTTAATTCACTCAATAAAAACTGATGATCCGAGCGGTATCGAAGCATACTGGCACAGACGTTTTGAACCTAAACGGATGAATGGTGAATGGTTTGATTTGAATTCGGCGGATATTAAAGCTTTCAAGCGATGGAGGCGGATAATTTAATTAAGGTTTATGGAAAACAACTCTCAAATCATCCTCTACCAAACCGCTGACGGTAAAACCAAGGTAGAGGTAAAAATGGACGGCGAAACCGTCTGGCTAACTCAAGACCAGATGGCGGAACTGTTTGAAAAGTCCAAATCGACCATAAACGAACATATCCAGAATATTTATGCCGAAAAAGAGCTGATTGAAGCTGAGACCATGAGAAAATTCGGAAATTCCGAATTTTCTACGAAACCTACAAATTGTTATAATTTAGACGTCATTATTTCAGTTGGATATCGTGTAAAATCACAACGAGGTACTCAATTTCGTATTTGGGCAACGCAAAGACTTCGCGAATACATCGTTAAGGGATTTTCTTTGGATGACGAACGACTAAAAGGGAATGGTGGTGGAAATTATTGGAAGGAATTATTGGATCGCATTCGCGATATTCGAAGCAGTGAAAAGGCGCTTTATCGACAAGTGCTCGATCTCTATGCGACAAGTATCGATTATGACCCGAATAACAAGACATCGATTGAATTTTTCAAAGTCGTACAAAATAAGCTACATTACGCTACGAACAAACATACGGCAGCAGAAACAATTTATGAACGTGCAGATGCTGAGAAAGATTTTATGGGTCTCACGACTTTTGCGAGTGCGTTGCCTGTGCTCTCCGAAGTTGGGATAGCGAAAAATTATTTAACCGAAGATGAACTGTTTAGACTGAACCGGCTTGTGTCCGCATTTTTTGATCTGGCTGAAATTCGCGCTAAAGAGCACACAAACATGGCGATGGCCGATTGGGTTGCTGAGCTTGATAAATTCGCTGAGAACTTTGGCAGAGGGATGCTTAAAGATGCGGGCAGTGTGAGTCATCAGCAGGCGCTGGAAAAAGCAACTGACGAGTATCGCAAATATCAAGCCAAGACACTGTCACCAGTGGAAGTAGCGTATTTGGATAATCTTAAGGTTTTGGAGAAAAAAGTCGGGAAGAAAGTAAAAAAGAACGATCAGGTTTGATTTTTGGCGACGGCGCTTTTCAATTCCTCCACAAACCTCTCCACCATAGCTGTATTGTCCTTCAGCCAAATATACCAAAACAAGAATAATTCCTCAGAAAGTCGCCAATGCACCCTAAGCCACACTTCCATCTCCGAATCCAAAATGCTTGAAACTCGCTTAGAATCAGCTGTTTCTTCCTCCGTCTGATGTGCTAAATATTCATCGACAGTCATCCTTTTCTTTACCAACCCTTTGGTTTCCGGTTCGAATCGCGACAATGAGCCCCCACCAACATAAAAACCACCATACCGGTGGTTTTTATAAAACACGCTAAATCGTTCCTGAATCGTATAATCCGTGGTACAAAGCACATCCTGTATGATTCTTCTGTAAACCCTTCGCCTTTCGGGGATTTACATGTACAATGTCGGCATATGGCTAATTGGGAAAAACTTTTACACTCACTCGGCTTTACCGACAGTGAAGCAAAAATATATCTTATCTCTTTGGAAAGCGGGCCATCCGCGGTCCAGGATCTGGCGAAAAAAGCCCGCGTCTCACGCGTAACCACATACGCGGTTATTGAATCTCTCATGGGCGACGGACTGATGAGCACGGTGCAAAAAGGCAAAAAAAATCTTTACGTGGCTGAATCGCCGGAAAGATTATTATCATTCGTGCATTCACGAATGAAGACAATGGAAGCGACTTTGCGTGAGATAGAAGTATCACTGGGTGATTTAAGACTTTTACAGCGCGGCGAAAAACCGGTAGTTAAAATGTTCGAAGGTGTTGAAGGTTTAAAAGCCTTGCAGGATGACATTTTAAAAGTATCACCGAAACATACCGATGAATTTGCGAATATTGATACAGTATCCGCAATTTTTACACGCGAAGATCTCCAACCATTCAGAGAAGAATTAGCGCGCATGAAAATCAGCGGGCGTTTTCTTTACGCTGGCAACATGGCTTATAGCCCCAGAAAAGGCGTGGAAGCGCGCCACGTACATCCGGACAAATCAACTTTCAACGGTGACATTATTTTATATCGCAATAAAACCGCGCTTTCTACATTCCACGGAAAACTTATCACCATCATCATCGAAAGTCAGGTAATCGCAGATACTATGAGAGGCATGTTTGAACTCGCGTGGCATAGTTCATTTGTAGAAAAATAAAATCAAGAAATATTTTTGATTTCCATATACGAAAAAAGCCCGAGTATGGGGGCGGTTTTCACTGCACACATTCCCGGGCCGAGTTGATGAGTGATCCAGCTGTTCCTGTTTAGCTGATCATGATCCACGTCTCCTCGTGAGAAGTCGTGGGATAAACTCGCCGTGTGTGCGGATAAAGCTCTTTTAACTCGCTTCTTTTTGGATTTCTCCATTAGTCGCGAGCTTATTCGCTCTTTCGCTTGCCCAAAGGGGCACTAAGCCTTTATTCGGACAATACACAGCGGGTTAACCCACTGTTTGTTTTCCAGAACATACTGGAAGTGATAACACCGTACTATATTATATATATTTTGTCAAGTATTGCTTTACTTTTCAAAAAAATAAATTTTTTTTAGTTAAATCAATTTATCTAAAAAAATTACTTAATTAAGTAAAAAATATCTTATCTGTTAATACACGGCTTGACATATTTCTTGTACTATGCTTTCTTAATAAGAACTTCTGATAGCTTTTTAAAAATATTCGGATGTTTGACATGCTTGTCCAAACATCCGCCATGACAGTAGGCTAATTTCTTGATAGTCTTTAACAATGAAAAACAAGTTCGAAGCAGAAACGAAAGATGAATTAAAAGATAAGCTTTTTTCTCAGGACAAGCGGCTTATAGAAGCCGCTAATCGGCTCGCAACCATCATTCGCTCCGTACCGCTTGATCCAAAATACCCGGAAACTGAACCGCGAGCTTTAATCGTAGGCGGTTTCGTGCGTGACGCGATTCTCGGCCTGCATCCGAAAGATATTGATACCGAAGTCTACGGAATATCCGCGGACAGGCTGGAAGATCTTTTAAACCAATTATTTCCGGGCAAGGTTAACGCCGTGGGTCGGGCTTTCGGTATTTTAAAAATTCATTTGGCTGATGATGTTGAATTCGATATCTCCATCCCCCGCCACGAATCTAAAACCGGAAAAGGTCATCGTGGGTTCTCGGTCACGGGCGATCCCGGCATAAGCATCACCGATGCGGCCAGACGCCGTGATTTTACGATCAATGCCATGGCCGCTGATCCGCTGACAGGAGAAATCATAGATCCTTTCCATGGCTTGGAAGATCTACGGACTCATAGCTTACGAGTGACTGACCCGGAACGTTTTCAGGATGATCCCCTGCGTGTTTACCGTGCCTTGCAATTCGCCGCGCGCATGGAATTAACAGTTGAACCTGAAAGCAAACGACTAATGCAGGAAATGGTTAAGCGAGGCGATCTGGAAGAGTTGGCTAAAGAAAGAGTTGCCGATGAGTTCAAGAAACTTCTTTTAAAGGCAAAAAAACCGTCTATTGGTTTTGAACTGGCACGCGAGCTGGGAATAATAGAAAAATACTTCCCCGAATTAAATGCCCTGATCGGTACGGAACAAGATCCGAAGTGGCATCCGGAAGGTGACGTCTGGACGCATACCATGCAAACCGTTGATCAGGCCGCAAAATTGATACGAGAACCGGAAAGAAATTTTAACGAAACCGAAAAACTGCAAGTCATGCTCGGATCTCTCTGTCATGATTTAGGCAAACCCGCGACCACTAAAACAATTGATAGACGGATCCGCTCACTTGGACACGAAACGGCCGGCGAAAAACCAGCTCGCGACTTTTGCGATCGCCTGGCGTTTTCGGAAGCGGTCAAGGCCGGTGTCCTGGTCATAACTACCCTGCATCTGGAGCCTGGAGAGTTATATAAAAAAAAGCAGCGTCATGAATTGGATGATGAGCAGTACGCAAATGCCATAAGAAGGCTTATAAAGCGAATACATCCGGTTTCGTGGCGTGTTTTGATAGCAGGATCCGAAACTGATTCGCGTGGAAAGAATACAGAAGGCGCAAAAACAGAACCTTACCTTCCCGGACTTTTACTTGAAGCGACTGTAGAGAATAAAAAACTTGACGAAGAACCCATGAAACCTTTATTGCAGGGTCGCGACCTGATCACACTCGGCGTAAAACCAGGACCGTTGATGGGAAAAATCGTCAGAAAAATTGAAGAACTGAGAGACAAGGGCGCAATTAAATCTAAAAATGAAGCTATAGATCGAGCGCGGGAGATTCTGGAACGTCCTTGACCCTTGATAAAAACACTACCTAAGTATTTGCGGGCTGGCTAAAATTAGAACCGCATATATGAAGCGCTTTTATCCTGTAATCATATCAATCTGCTTGGGTGCATTGGCCGTTGCTATAGGCATGGGTTTTTTCTTAAAAAAGGCCAATACTGACAGGGAACGTCTGACAGAAATAGCCTTAAAAGCCGAACGAGAATCAAAAGATGCGGTTCTTGCTAAAGAAAATGCGATAAAACAAGCCAACCAAAAACTAGATACAGCCAACAATGAAATCAGTAAAGCACAGGATATAATTAAATCATTACAGGAGGAACGAGACATGCTTACAAACGCCACGTCTCTCCGTGCACCAAGCGGACTTGATATCAAAGGATGGAAGGAGGCAATAAATCTTCCGCTTGCTGTCAGTATAAAATATCCCGGTAGCGACAATCTGGAAGCGAATGATAAAAACGCACTTACTATTGCTAAAAATCAAAATGATAAAAATGATTTTACTTTAACTGCAGATAACAGATGGTTGTCGATAACAACGTACGAGGAAAGACTTGAAAACGAATTAATGGGAATGTTTGTCAGCTCCACACCACTCTCGTATAACGTCGGCGGTCATTTGCTTATAGGTTATAGTGGAACAACTGCCGGCTCCGCGGACAGCCACCTGGTCTTTCATGTGCAATACAACGGTCAAAAAACACATCTTATCTGGATGCGCGAAATAGACAGATCCCATAATTTTACAACGCTGCAAAAAGCTTTAGCCACTTTAACTTTTGCAAAATAATCTTTAAAAAAAGATTACTCTGTCAGACTTCAGGCTGTAACTGCACAGATGAAAATCAGCTGTAGGAGAAGGTGCTCGAAAATAACCTAAAAAATCAAAAAACACCCCGGTTTCCAGGGTGTTTTTTGATTTTTTAATGTTGCGGTCTCTCTTCGGTCGGGCGCGCAATGCTTACAGCGATTTTGCGACCTCCGAGATCAGTTCCGTCAAACATCGAGATTGCCTTTTCTGCCTGCGCTTCATCCGCCATCTCTACGAAGGCGAAACCGCGTGGGCGTTGGCTGGCGCGATCGATCGGAATGAATACCGAGACGACTTCACCGGCCTGCGAAAAGGTCTGTCGCAGCTCTTCATCGCTTGTGCGATAAGGGATGCCGCCGACAAACAACTTTGTGGACATGCTGATTCAAAAAAATAATGTGAATTAACACGGATCCCGTTTGCGCATGGACACAATCCTCGACCCACTCGTAATTTTTACGAGTAACGAACTGACCTTCGCACGTTTTATCCGCTATCAACGTATCATAAAATTACTTTTTTGTAAAGGGTAGGGGCTTGACAATATTTGACATCAAAAAAATATGTTATAATAACGTCATGATCGTAGAGACGTTCTAGACGTCCTCGCGAACATCGATCACGACATTTCGTCGGGACGAAAGTAAGAAAGGAGGGTGATAATCATGCCAGCCAAGAAGAAAGCCAAAGCCAAGAAGGCCACAAAGAAGGCCACAAAGAAGAAGAAGCTGTAAAGCTATTTTCTTCTCCTTGGATCTAAGGAGGAAAACATCCCATTGTATTATGGGATGTTTTCATTTTATGAAAATTTTTTTTCAGAGCAAAGAATCCTGGCGTTTTCTTTTAACGTCTTTAACTTTAATCACTCCGTATTCACCATCATATCCAGGCCTGATTTCTATTTGACCGTTTCTTATTTTTATTATAGATGAAGCTATTTCTTGGCTAGAAATAGCCGAAATATCCTCTTCTGATAAATCCATCAATATCTCAAATTCACTCTTATCACTATTCATCATTTCGGTAAAAATTTTCAAAACTTTTTTTGATGATTTAGACGTCCCCTGTATATCCGCGATTACTTCCTTTAAGGGTACCAACGAACGAAAAGGAACGGCGTTCTCCGGTTTTTTCGCCGGCACCGATCGATCAGCGAGTTCATCTATACGATTTAACACACCGACCGTGAGCGGTTTACCGCATTTGGGACATATATTTTTTAATCGTTTGGTCTCTTCGGGGTTACACCAAAATTTACAATCACGATGTCCATCAGCATGATATTTTCCTTCTTCCGGAAAAAATTCCAGAGTTTCTATAAATTTCTTTTTATCGTGTTCAACTAAAATTCTTCTAAATTCATTATATGAAGGCGCAGCCATTTCAAAAACATTCGCTTCGCGTCCCAAATTATCCAACGAATGAGCATCAGAATTTGAAACTAAAAAAAGGCTATCTAATGCGGATATTCGCCAATTCATGGCTGGATCGGACGATAAACCTGTTTCGATAGCATAAATATGCCCGGACATTCCGCCAAAACATTCTTCAATGGAATTAAAACCTGATTTGGAGCCAAAAATAGAAAACCACGGCGTCCAAGCGTGAGCTGGAATTAAAATATTATTTTCATCCGCTTCAAGTAGAATCTTTATCAATTCCTCCGAATCCAAACCCACGATCGGCCGACCGTCGCTTTTTAAATTACATCCTTTATTTTCTAAAGAGGTTCTAAATTTTTCTAAAGATTCTATTGATGAAAAAAATAAAACATGGTGTACGCGCCTGACCTTGTCGTGGCGTTTATAAATACAAGAAATCTCAGTAGAAAGAACAAAAGCTGTTCGCGAAGAATTATCTTTCAAATAAAACGCACCCTCTCCCCTGTCTTCAAGAAGATTTTTAATATCACTATTCCAAGCCGGGTGCAAAGCATCAGCTGTCCCAACCAAATTTATTCCTTTTTTTTCGCATTTTTTAGCGATATTTGGCAGTGTTAATTCTTTCGAACAGGATCTGGACCATTTAGAATGTAAATGCAGGTCTGCGATTATTTTCATACGCAAACCTTACACCCTGCGCAAAAGCTCGGCCACGATTAAAACCTTGACCTCCTCAACCCGGACGATCTTTAAGTTAAATTACTTTTTATAATCCGCAATGGCCTTTGATACTTTACTATCTGGCTTTAATTGTTCAATAAACAAAACGTGCTCTTTATTGATCTTCATCCAGTCTTCGGGTCCATGTAATTCATTGCCGAGTTTGAGAAGAGATATATCGGATTGATTTGCAGCCCCATCTTGCGCCGCACTCTGTACCTGGACATAAAAAATTCCTTAAGCGAGATGGTTTTTTCGTCCTCCTGATTGATTTTCCCAAAATATACCTGGCCGTTATCTAAAAATACCGCGTGATAAACATCGATTTTCTTATCAAAAAAATTATTTTTTGCTGAAATGAAACTAAAAATTACTTACGCTAAAACTAAAACCACTAAACAAATAAAACACCTGCAACGATGGTTTAAATTTTCGAAATATTTATACTTAATCCTTAAAATCACTTCCGACGATAACCAAAATATCGGCCGTGCTGACTTTTTCGCCTTCAGGTAAGGCTTCTAATTTTCCTCCAGTTAAGGATGTTAGAGTTGAAACAGTTTGCGAAAAAACATTATCAGAATTCTTCACGATAATCGTAGATGTATAATTTTTTAACTTGGCGTCTCCAGGCTGTAAAACGTTTAAACCTGCTTTTTTAAGCTTATCGGTTACGGTTTTAGCTAAACCGGCTGTTAATGTTCCATTCCTGACTTCTATGGTTGCCGATTCCTGCTCATTATCGGAAGAATTCCCGGTTGTCGTAGAAACCTGCGTGTCGCTTTCCGGTGCTGGCGGTAAATTTATCGGCAAAACATAAAGTAAACGATCTTTGGTCACGGAATATAAAACAGCTTTATCGGACCAAACCAATAGTCTATCGCCATTTTCCGCTTCTTTATAAAAAACAGGATTCTGAGTTCTTAAAAGATCCGGATCTTGAATTGTAGCCACGGTCGGATCTTCGTCAGTTTTAACGCTTATGTGTTTTGCCACCATACTGATCAATGCCTGAATTCCTTCTGACGTGGAAGCCTGGGTCTGATCCTGGGTAAATGAACTTTTCCCGGTATTCGATAGCCAAAGACTCTTTACGCCTAATATAACAGCCGTGACAAGTACTACGGCTATAATGACTACGACAAGTGGTGAATTTTTCGTACTTCCTTTTACAGTACCTGGGATGGGTTCGACATTTTCGGTGCGCGAATTTGTTGAAGAAGTTGATTTTGTACGTCTCATATATCGAATATTATACACCCTCGTTCTAAAAACGACCTTAAAAATCAAGTCAACAGAAAATCGTATTTGCCAGACCGTATCATTTCCGCGTCCCAGAATTTTTGTCTGGGCTGCGGCAAGAACGATCTGGTTTTTGTGTTTTTGTTTTTACCCGTATTTTTTTTCGGGTTTTGAGGCTCGCCGCTTTTTGAAAGTGGGTATTAAAGAACGATGGCGAACTTCGTAAATACATTGTAGTACAAATAACAAAAACCCAAATTATTGGCTCAACATAAATAAAAAACATCGCTGGGTGCAATGTGGATAACCTTTCATAACCTGTGGATAACCTACATAATCGAATCTCTACGGATTAACATAATTTCTACTGGTTCGTCGTCCTGAATGAAGTTCGACGAAATGAAGGATCTTTCGACGGATAATCATTTAGATACGTAGCCCCTATTTAAAATAGTTATATGAGAGGAAGATAATCAAAACCGCCAATAATAAATGCCAATGCAAAACATGATGCAGCCAAAAATTTAAATCCTGATTCACATTGCCGAATTCGTTTTCTATTATCCGAGCTACGGATATACGACGTTTTTTTATTTTTCCTCGCTTCATTGAGCAAATTATAACATAACATGTATTATTTTCTTATCCACATCTATCCACATCTTGCTTATATTATTTAACCGTGATAGCTCTGTTATATATGAATCAGGAACCGACGAACCATGATCTGCTCGATGCTATAAACGATTTTGCCGGTAGTGTTGATAATCGTTTCTCTTTAATCGATCGTAAATTCGAACAGATTGATGGGCGGTTTGAACAAATTGATAAGCGATTCGAGCAGATTGACGGGCGGTTTGAACAAATTGATAAGCGATTTAATAAAATAGAAGCGACTATGGTCACCAAAGACTATCTGGACGACAAACTTGGTGATTTAAAGGGCGACCTAGTCTCTCTTATCAGAAAAGAAGATAATAAAGTGAATGCGCTTATAGATGCCGCTTTATCCAATAAAGCTATCAAAGAAAAGGATGCTAAACATATCCTGGCCATAGATCCGTTCGCAAGGAATTGAAATTCATCTAAAAATAAAAATCCACCGCAGCATGTGCACGCTTCGGTGGATTTCGAGTTTTAGGGTTACGAACCTCTTTTTTCCTGACAACCCCGGATGTCAGGAGAGGGTGGAACGACTAATCCGCCACGATGCACCAGTCGTTCCAGTACGCCTCGATCTGCGCGGCCTTCTCACAGATCTCCTCCTTCGACCACTTCTCGACCTCGAGGTTTCCCCCGGCCAAGTTGTGGATGAAAGTCGAGGGCGGCAGTGGCGACTGCGGGCCAGCAAAGGCGAGCACGGCCACGATGACGTGGGTGCAGTCGCTCTGTTCGATCCGCGCGCGCTCCTCGGCCTCCTCCGGCTTCTGGAGGTCGGGGTCGGCGAGGTAGGCGTCCCTGGTGTAGACCACGAGAGCCAAGCCTTCGACCTTCGCCGCCTTCTCACGCCGAAGATAGCAGTCAACGGCGAACCGACCCTTCCGTACGACATAGTCGTCGGGGTTATCGGTCCGGCGACCAACTCCGGCGGAGACGAGCCGCACGCCGTCCGGGACGAGCACGAAGTGCTGCCCTGGCTGCCGGTCGCCCGACGGGTCGTGCGCCTCGACCGCTTTCGCGGCCGCCGTGAGCAGACCCTCGCGATCGAGCACCTTGGTGCCGATCGCAAAAAAAGAAAAGGAAGTTACGATGTTGGCGATTTCGAACTTGATCATTTCTATTTCCTTCTTGCTCTCCTCCACACGATCGATCCAGTCTTGGATCATTCAAACGTCCGACATAATTGCTTCGCGTCTTATTCGTGTGGATTTGAACCATCTGCCCAATCATAGGCATGAGTCTAACTTTAATCAGACTCATGACCATGAGTGTTTTTTACATTTTTTCCGCATAGATCCGGAACTTCCTCCTATGATTACGGGCGACCCGGCGGAGAGAGTTCGCTAGGCTAACCAATCAATATAGGCCTTGTTCCGAATCTGTGCTGAAAACCCACCTCGTGTGAGAAACCTGTCATTCCGACCTTTTTTAAAAAACGTCAGAAAATTCAGGAGGGAAAGATGAGATGTGCAATCTCATCCTTCCCCGTAGGGGCACGGTTGCCGCGCCCAAGGTGCAGACAGATTGTTTTTCATCTTGCGATGAGAGGAGCTGTCATATCTCCTGCCCTCTGTTGTCCCGAATAAAGTTGAGGGATATTTTATTCGGGTTTTTTTAGCGGCGCTTTTCGCGACGGCCGCCGAACTTGGCCTTGAGAGCGCCGAGCGAAGTTGTGACCTGCTCAGCGCTTGCGGGCTTGACGTTGGCGGGAGCGACCTTCTTGAACTGCTTTGCAGCAGCCGCCGGGCGATACCGCAGGCGCATGCCATGCGCGTCGCGCACCTCGCGATGCCAGACTTCCAGCATCGCTTCCTGCAGATCATATCCATGTTCGTCCTGCATGACTTCATACAGGAACCATCTGGACAAATCCATGGGCAAGGTGCCACGCATGGCCCGATGCGCTTCGGCATCGGTCCCGACGAAGTCTCTGTGGTAAGCGGTGGCGATGCGAACAGTCCCCTCGCGGGTTAGATTCCACGTCGCCCGATCACCGCAGAAAAACTGCCGTTCCCCTTGAAGGAGTCCTGTAAGCGCCACGTGCTGCTCACCCGTGACCTGCTTGGGCAGCTTGTGAACCGTCCAGCATTCGGTATAGCGGTAGCCATAATCCGAGGTGCTGTGCGAAAGCACAAGCGTGTTGGTTGGCAGGTCACCGAAGGCGTGAGCATCGCCATCTAATTCCGGGTAGAACTCTCCATCCGGCGCAATGGCCCAGCCTTTGCCACGGGCTCGGCCATTACTACTTTCTTCCCAATTCACACGGACATCCTGCCAAATTTCTCCGGCTTGGATGGCGCGCGTCCGTGCTTCATGGAGTCGCAGCGCGTCCTGCGCCTTGGCCATGGCCTGGCTATAGTCCTGACTCTCACCCTGCAGAATCGTGTTAAGCGATTCCGCCTGGCTCGAATCCTTACCCCAAACCTCGACCATTTCGGCATACGCTTCGAGCGCAGCCAAACGGTCGGCTTCAGAGCCGCGCAGGCGAATTGCGGCCGTGGCGTCGCGGTTGCTCTGGAGCGTGCGCGACCGGCTCTCGCCTTTGACTTGCGTCGCCACGAAGTAATCTCCGTAGCGCTCGCAGTCGTCCGCCTTGTCGCGACCGCAGAGCCAGGCCGCGAGCTCCAACAATCCATCGCCTTCGGCCTGCGCAATGAAACGCAGAACCTGGAGCGCGGATCGCGGGAACTTGCTCCCGTACACGCCATCACCCGCAAAGTAGTACCAGGCGAACCCGGACCACTGGCGGAGAATACTGTCGCGCGTGTATTCCGACGTCACATGCCCAAGCGTTGACTTGAGCACGATCTCGCCGGCTTCGCGAGGCAGAGGCTCCACGGCAAGGAGCTTCTCGGCAAGCGCCGCGATCTCCTGCCGCTTTTCGGCCGGGAGAACGCGCTCGATCGTCTCGCAGTCTGCGCAGGCATGATGCCCCGCAGAATCGAAACGAGACTGCCCGCATCCGCAGAGCGGATACGGGGCCGAGAGTTGCTCCTTGAGCCACGTCGGCAGTGAAGACCACTCTTGCGAGTTGGTCTCGAACGACTTCTCGCCGTAGGAAAGTATGAAGCTAACGAACAGCTTCGGCTCTCCCTCATAACTGGCACGCAGACGCTTACCGTGCCAGTCATTGGAGTCGACGTAGCCCGAGCGGCAGGGCTCCAGGGTCTTGAGCGCAAACTCTTCGACCGTGGTGCCGCCGTCACGGCGAGTCTTCTCGATCATCGCCGGCCCGTTAGAGCCGAGTTGTTCCTCGAGCTCCGGGATCTCAGTCTTGATTTCGACCTTGATCCGGGCGTCGGTGAACGACTGAGCCCAGTCGACCTTGAAGCTCGCGTTGCGACTCGGTACGCCGTCGCGCTTGACTGGCACGCGGCTCTCGAGCACGCGTTTCTCGGTCTTCTGGAGCTTCCAGTCGACCGAGAACTCAACGCTCTCGAACCTGCCGTCGAGTTCACGCCACTCGACCACGGTCTCCGTGGGAGCGGCCACGCCGCGGAACATTGGATTTCCGCGGCTGTCATTTTTGCCGAGCTCAACGAGCTCGACACGGACCTCCTGCCCGGGCGTAACGCCGCGCGGCAGGAAACAGATGCTGCGGCGGCCAATGGTGGCCACCGCTTCGGCCGGGTTATTCCCGGCCTTGGCCAGGACTGTTTCAATTCTTTTCTCGGCCATGGCGGCCTCCTTTTACTTGGCCATGCACGGCCGAAAAACTGAAATTTCCCATCTCGAGCACCATGCTCCAGACGGAAAAAATCAGGGGAAGCGCAAGTGCTGCGCTTCCCGAGAGCAAAAGACGATGCGGCAAACGTCGTCCGAGCGTAGGGGCACAGCACGCTGTGCCCCTACAAAGAACCAAACACCTTGGTCTCCGCTTCTTCTGCCGAGAAGCTGGAAACCGTTTCGATCCTGTCAGAGAATTCGCTGACGGTGCTGTCCGCGCTCGAACCAACGTCGCACAGAATCGTGAAGACATTGATTTCAAGTTCGCGTTTAGCCGCTTTAAATTCCCGCAGGAAAGTTTCGCTCACTGCGCATTCGCCGTCGGTGATGAAGCAGATGTCGGCCTTTTTGAGGCCGGTTTGTTTCACCATTTCCAGCGCTTTGCGCAGTGGGCGTTCGAAGTCCGTGCCGCCACCGGCGTGGGACTCCACGATATCAAGCATCTGCTTGGCCGCGATGCGCCCGGCAGGATATTCTTCCGCCCGATGAACTCGGGAATCGAACATGATCCAACCGAACGACCGCTTCTGGAGTTTTGCAAAGTGCGCCAGGGAAAGAACTACTCCCTTGGCCCACTGTTGCTTGGCTCCATCCATGGACCCGGACGCGTCTTCGCAGACGATGACCGGGCCATGGCCAAGCTTTTGCTTAGCTTGCTCGCCGCGCAATCGCAGCTCGCCGCGTGCCCAGCGCTTGAGCGCTTGGGTGCGGGTCGCCGGATGTGCGAGAGCCACCAGCTCGCTCGGGTAGGCGCGGCGCATGTCGCGTCCCGTTTCCGGGATAGCAATGCGTACGCCTCTGGCCTGCGTTTTGGATCGCGCTTTGCGAGCCGCGATCTTGCGCAAGCGACCGAGCAGAGCCGCGAACTTCTTGAGTGCCGCACTTCGCTTCATGCGCTCGAGCAAACCCAATGCTTCGGGAATGCTCTGGCGCGTGAGCTCGGCTTCCTCAAGTCCCCAAGCCTCGATGGTTTCGGAAACCTCCTCCACCTTGGCTTGTGCGGCCTTGATTGCCGCTTGCCCGGCGCGCGCCAGTTCGCGAAGCTTTTGCTCCGCTTGCTGCTTGCCGGGTTGGCCCAGAAGTTCATTAGCCAGGGCTTCGGCCTTGGCTTTGGCTTCGGCGGCTAACTGATTCGCGGCCTCGGCGCATTCCTGCGCTTTGAGCCACTCATCAGCCAGTGCGTCAGCCAACGCCTTGGCTTGCTCCGGGGTCAGTGTCCCTCGCCCACCGGTCGATGACGAATTGTCGTCCCGAGCGGAGTCGAGGGATCTTTTTCCGGGTTTGCCCTGGCCGGGCTGCAGCTGTCCGCCAGAACTGTCGTCCTGAGCGGAGCGAAGCGTAGTCGAAGGATCTTTTTGAGATCCTCCGCTCCCCTGGCCCTGACCAGCTTGCGCATTCGCGGATTCGAACATGGCTTGCGCCATGTCTGCCGCGGCTTGCGCCTGGTCTGCTTCTTGCTGCGCATCGTCGGCCTCACGTTGCGCAGTTGCCGTCTCTTGCAGCTTCTCAGCGTCCTCCTTGGACACCGTCTTGACCACGGTTTCACCCATGGCCACGGTGCCCAGTACGGACTTTAGCTCCGAGAGCTGCGTACTGGCATGCAGCTCGGCGTATGCCGTGGATTTCACAGCCTCACCGAGCAACTCACGCCAGTAACGGCGGTCCGACGCAACCTCTTCCTTCACGCTGGGCTCTGGCGCCCAAAGCGTGTGGTAGAGGTCGCAGAGACTACCCTCAATCCCGGGCAGAGCCTTGCGGCCCTGCTCTTCCAGATCCGGGAGCGAGGGAACGTTCTCGCGGTGACGGAGGTAGCGGAGCGCCGTAAAGGCGTCCGCGTCCGTCACCAGGAGCTTTTGCAGCTCCTGTCGCGCGATGGGCGGACACGCGGGTCCGCCCTTTCGAGTTTCTTCCACGTATCCTCCTTGGGCGGGGAGACCCCGCCCCTACGGGTCCGCTATTTCGCGGCGGACGTCCGCGTTCCGGTGATCACTGCGATCACGTCCGCTTTCACGGACTCCAGCTGCCGGACCAGCTGGTCGATGCCCTGCGCCATACTCGCGTCAGCGCTGGCCTTGAGCGTAGCAAGCTCACCGGCGCAGCTTTCACACTGCGTCAGAGCCGCCACGCCTTTGGTCCGGTTGCCGCCGAGCACATCTGCCACAACCCCTCCGGGAGCCAGGAGTGCGTCGAGCATCTCCTGTGCATCCATGAGCGGAGTGCGGCAAAACGGCGCGATCTTGGCCTTGACCGTCGGAATCTGCTCGGGTGAATCCCAGAGTAGCCACTCCAGAACCGCGAGGTCCTGTTTTCCGACCCGCGTTCGGCCATCGAGCAAGGCGTTAGCCTGCATGACGTCGAACACGCGACCGAAACGCCGGTCGTCGGCCCAGGCCCAGTCGAACGTTCCGGAGTTTTCATCGCGGAGCTGCTCGACGATGTCGAGCACGATCTCCACGATTTCATCCGAGATTTCGATCCGGCTGCGCGCAGCGCGCAGATCGTCCACTTCGGCGAGCGTGAGCTTGTCGCTCCCGCTGGCCTTGGCAGACATGCCACGTACTTTGGCCAACCGCGCCTTGACCAACGCGGTTTTGCCTTTGCGATCGAGCTCCTTGACTACGACGCGGATGGTCATACGAGACCAAACCGCGCCGAGGTTTCCCTCGGAGTCAGGGAGCTCGTTGGACGCGGCCAAGAACGCCTTGAGAGGCGTCTTGACCTGCGTTCCCTCGTGGCGCACGCCGTCCCCTTTCGCCAGGTCGAGAACCGTCTGCAGAACACGGGGTTCTGCTTTCCAGATCTCATCGGCGAAGAGGAGATGCGCGCCGGCAGCGCGGCCGAGCGTGTCGCGCGTACGGATGGACTTTCCGCCATCCGCCGTCGACGACTCCTCGATGGAGGTACTCTCCACGAGGAGCTGCTCGACCGAGACGAGGGTCGGCATGAGCGCGTCAAAAAAGACGGCTCCGTCGACCCTACGCGCCAAATCCTGAACCGTCCCGGTCTTGTCCACCCCGGGAGGCCCGAGGAAGAAGGCCGGACGGCCGCTCACGAGTGCGAGCCAGGTGGCTCGCACCACGTCCCCGCGCCCAATGTGGCGCGCGAGGACGTCCTTTGAAATGCCCTGGATCTTGGCCGCCAGGGCAACGGCCGTTTTGAGATCACTCACGTGATTCTCTTTCTGCCGCCCTTGGCGGCCTTTTTTTTGTAGCGACGATTACGTCATCGCCGACCGAACTTTCCGTGCACATCGGACCATCCAATATGTACGAAAAAAACGGGCGGTGCGCATCACAAAACGTGAGCGCACCGCGAGAAAGAACTAACGACTGCATTCGGCACAACGGTCTTCGCGTGCCTGGTGCGCATGTGCCGGACAAAACATTGTCTCTGGCTCACTGCACCCGCAGCCATAGGTGCGAATACACCACCCCACGGGAACACTTTCATGTTCCCGCAAAGGCACGACCTTATCGCAGTCGACGTCCGACTCTTCGTCGTAGCCGTAACAACGGGCGTGCCCTTCGGGGGCGCCAGCCCACGCCAACCGGCGCAGGCGCTCGTTCTCCGCCAACAAGTGGCGGGCGGCCTCGAGCTCGGCCGCGTTTTTTGTTTCAAATTCTTTCAGCGCGTCCTGACGACGCGCTTTTTCTTCTTTCCATTCTTCCTTGTTCATGGTTTTCTCCTTTCCGGAGTTTTGGGGTGGACTTGCGAGAGAACCAATCAACTCCCGCACCCGTTTATCTTGTCCACAAAAAGGCAGATGACCGCTTGCCCATGACGCTTCGGAGCTTCCCCGTCCTGCGTTTTCACGCAATGGGAGACACCGACCGTGCGTCTGAAGAAATGCGTATATTTGACCCGCTCTCCGTCACCTACGCTTAGCGACGAGAGTGCCTCGGATAAGAGTTCGTCCGTGACGCCCGCATGGATATGCGAGACGTCGCGATCCACGACCTCCTGACCCGAAGCCAGGGTCCAGACTTTCTGGACCATTTTTTCCTTTCCTTTTTGTTTTTGTTAGTCCTCAAACTCGACTGCCACTCGCTTCACTCGGCGAAACCGGACGAAGCGGTAGCCCTGCCCACGTGCCCCGCGAAATTCGATCTTCGCGGGATCGTTTTCCTCGGCCGCCTGTGACCACAGAGGTTTAAGCCCCTGATCGCACAAGACAGCCAGGACCGAAAGCGGCGCCACGACCACGAGATCGTGGAATCCGCCTTCCTTGAATCGCCGCGCGATCTGTCGCGCGTCGTCGAAGGGCCGCGGCTCCACTTCGACGACCGTATCCGCGCCATACATGACGCGGAGCGACTGGATCTGCCGCGCCGTCGGTCGATGGCGCGACATCCAGAGAATTTTTTTGGCCATGTTTCCTCCGTTGGCCAAATCCGGAATTCGTCCGGCGCGCCAGAGGATACTCATCCTCAAAAAAGATTCCAAATAATTTTAGAACCTTTTTTAAGCATGGGAAGGTTTGACAAGGGAAGGTTTGACAAGGGAAGGTTTGGCCTTTGACAGGCCGTCCGTCCGATGTTAGGCTTCAGACATATGAGAGCATTGACTTATCGAGTAATCATCGAGCCGGATGAGGGTCAGTCTTTTCATGCTTTCGTACCTTCGTTGCCCGGTTGTCATACCTGGGGCAAATCCTTGGAAGAAACCAAACAAAATATCCGCGAAGCCATCCAGCTTTATTTGGAAGATATGGCAGCCAATCGCGAGTCACTTCCGGAAGACAGAAGCTTTGAGACTTTCGAGACAGTAGCTGAACCGCAAATCTGATCGTTATGCCGCCGCTTCCGGTTATCTCCGGTAAAATATTGATCGCAACCCTGCAAAAAGCAGGGTTTATGATTACGCGACAACGCGGCAGCCATGTTCAATTACGCCATCGTGATGGTCGGTTGGCAACCATCCCCATGCATGGCAATCAAGACTTGCCGCGCGGTACGCTCAGAGGCATTTTGCGCGATATCGATCTGTCACCGGAAGACTTTATAAAACTAATTTGATTTTGTTTTTTATTCCCGCACCGATCCGGAACTTCCCCCTAAGATAACAGGTAGCCTGACGGAGAGAGTCATCTGACTCATCCGTCAAAATAGGCATCTGTTCCGGACCTGTGCGGAAAGAAAAACACAAGGAACTCTTCCTCGAACGGATTTTCGATCTACGTCATCCTCGCGAAAGCGGGGATCCATCAGCAAGCTACCTGGATTCCCATTTTCCCGGGAATGACGAATTCAATCAAACTTCCATTCGAAGAGCCCGGATGTGCAACCGAGCTTCGAGTGATAAGCGAATTGTTTAAAAGAGGAGTCGCTATATCTCCTGCCCTCTGTCGTCCCGAGCGAAGTCGAGGGATCTCTTCGCCCGGTTGGTCTAACTACTCCTGATCGCCGACCAACGCGACCAGAATCTCGGCGAGCGCCTTGACAGTCGGGCGCTCTGCGACCGGTTCACCGCGTTCGAGGTGGTGAACCGAACCGACGAAGACTCCCTCGTCGCCGTCGAGATACGGCGGGGAGTCTTCCTGGCCTTGGTAGTTACTCGCAATCTCGGCCAGGACAGAGATTCCGAGTTTCTCGCAAAACTCACGCCACTCGGGGAACCGCGAGGTATCCCCTGCGAGAAGAACGGCGTGCGTGGCGGCGGCGCAAATTTCTTTATTCTCTGCGCTGGGGATACCGCCTATATCCACCAGCGTAAGAGACAGGGTGCAGTTTTTCACCGAGTCCGCGACCCTGCGCACGAACTCGGGGGTGAACTTGCTCTTGTAGGCCGCCTTGAACTTCGCAGCAGCCTCGGGGTCGGAGTTCACCGTCTCCTGGAACCACGAGCCCTCCCCGTCGGGGCACGCGGTGATGACGTAGGGGTACGGAGCCCCAGGAATGCTCCGTACCGCGTCCTTTAAGCCCTGCCTTAGGCAGGACTTCCCCGAACGCGGGGGTCCACAGAGTACGACTTTCACTAGCCGTCTCCTTTCTCCCGCGTTCTGCGGGAAAGTTTTGGAGGAACCATTTCCTCGAATCGAGCGTTTAAAAATTGTCATCCTGAGCGAAGGCCTATCCAAAAAATAGAACCGTGGCCGAGTCGAATGGATCTTCAAATTGAAGGTCTCTCCGTTTTAGTCGAGACGACATTTTTTTAAACATTCAGTTCGAGGAACCCACCGCAGCTTGTGCAGGGCTTAGGTGGGTTTCGAGTGTTAGTGAATTTACGTTCCACGGACGGAGACTGCGTCTCAATCTCACAGTTTTGGAGTTTAGAGAGATAGTACCCGGTACTCAGTACACGATACTTTTTTCTAATTCCATGGTCTGTGATACCCGCGATACTTAATCTCTCGATCTCGTATCACGACCCATCATTTTCTAGAGCTGGGATTTCGCTCAAACTCGGAGATCAATCCGAGATATGTTTCGAGAGGGTGATCAGCCCTCTTTCACCTCCGACGCTGGGATGGTCATCCCCACGGGGAACGTCGGGTCATGACTGACCGCGACTACGTACCCCGCCATCTTGGGGTCGAAGACCCCGATGGCGCCGAAGATGTGCCCGAGGCCGTGCGCGAGGGCGCAAGCCACTGGCAGGGAAGCGGGCCCATTCAGTAGGACCAGCTTCCCCCCCTCGAGCTTGTGGGCCTCGAGGGCGACGACGGCGTCGCGGACGATGACGTCGTTCTGCGCCGGCGAGCCGAAGCTCAACCGGAGCAGGGTGGCGGGGGTGGAGGTGGCGGTGACGGAGGTGGCGGTGACGGTGTAGGTGCCGGCCATGTTCTCTCCCGCGGTTTATCTAGCCGCGGGCTCCATTCTGAAAGGCGGGTTTCAATATCCGCCGAGTTCGCTTGCCCGAATGCGTCGGAGCCGCGCTTACGTTTCTTCTTCACCTCTCGATGGAGCTATCGACCGTTACGCGCGGCCGTTCGATCCGAGCCTGATTTGATTCGCTCACGTATGAGACGTCGCTTCAGATCATCCGATCAAAATTTTCTCTCTCCTCGAGAGAAATCGTGCTTCGAACTTTTTCGAATCACGATTTCTACCGAGAAAACGCTGTTTCCGAATATCCACATCTTGACCTCTCCCTCGATTTATGGCAGCGGTATTTAGAGGATGCTATTCTTCATTCACTAATGCTCTCCATATGACCGCTGATTCAGCCAACGAAAAGATTTTAGATGTAGTCCAAGGCCTTTCTAAAGACATGGCCGGTCTTTCTAAAGGCGTAGCCGGTCTTACGAAGGACATGACCGATCTCAAATCTACGGTTAATATCCTTGCAAAGGATGTAACCGAGCTGAAGACGGACGTTGCAGGGTTAAAATCAGATGTAACCGAGCTGAAGACGGACGTTGCAGGGTTAAAATCTGTTTCCCAGGAACACACAACCTCAATTCAAGACATACTCGAGGCTGTTCACGACCTATCTTCCCATACAGACGATCAATTCCGGCGCCTTGATGAGCGTTTCGCCACCAAGGATGATCTGCTTGGATTCGCGACTAAGGATGATCTACAAGAATTCAAGCAGGAGATTCTGACGCATGTTGACTGGTTCGCCACGCATCATCGGACTGTTGATATCGAGATTTCCTCCCTTCGGAACGCCAGTCTTCGCCACGAAGAACGAATAACGGCATTGGAAGAAAACGCCCGACCATAATCCGATCTCATTTCCGAACCACGAACCCAGAATGATTTCTTTATGGGAGTGTGCGGAAATAGGATCGGATGCTCTCTATTGCCTTGTGCAGTAGCGTAAGAGAGCATGCGAGTAGCTGTAGTTTTACGTTCTACTAAACGGAGACGGCGTCTCAAGCTCACAGTTTTGAATTGATCTTGATTACTCAAGAGTGATTCATGGTCTGTGAAACCCGCGATGTTAGATCATGTGATCAAGCGCCGCGACCTGTCGTTTTAGAGAGCAAGGATTTTGCTCAAACCCAGGTGATAGACCCGGGAAATGTACGAAACGCGGTGACTAATCCGCGATTAGGCGCCGGCAGTCATTTCCGGCGCTTGAGCCATGGAGTCTCGTGCAAGATCGCTTGCACTCCCTCCTCAAGCGGCGCTCATCTCCCGCAACTCGATACGACGTCACATGACGCCCTGTTCGAGCTGTCCCGGTTCACGCCGGTGCGTTTGTTTCCCCACCGGGGTTAATTCTCCACCCGATGGGTGGAGTCGGCTCCGTGAGAGCGGTTTTCATCGCCCTCACAGAGGTAACCCTCGGCCTCGGGCTCGCGGGTGGCGGCCTGGGCATCGGGACAGCAGTCCCCGATGTCTTCAGACGCGCCACACCACGGGCACTGGCCGTGGGGGCCGGAAGCTGGCCAATGGGCCATCTGCCTCCTTTGCACAAAACGTATTCTCGTGGCGTTCCACGATATTTGTTTTGTGCGTGTTTGAGTCGCGTCAACCGCGCACGTGATCCTGCAACGTGCAGAATTTATCCGTGCCGGCTTCATAGCTTCTCGTTTGGTTCCATAACTCAGTGGGTGGCTTTTTTACCGCCGCTTTGATTATGATGCCAAATGAGAATCCATGAGTAATTTTCGGATTGCTCCGATCTGAAGTCTGGATTTAGTCCCAAGTTTAGTAATTATGGGCTTCCAAAATTCGGATCGGATGAGAAGTGTGCGCTTCTCTCCGAGTGCGTTTTGAGGTTGGTTCCTCTTTGTTCCCGCTGTACCTCGTAACAGCGGGAGAGGTTTGGAGCTAGCGGTTGGTCGCAAGCTCCATGACCGTCCGGAACTGCTCCGGATCGGCGAGATCGGCACTCAACTGTGCCGCTATTTTCTCGATCTCCTTTCTGTTCTGGCTCATTGCGAGCCTCGAACTTATTATTGAATACTGTTTGGAAAAAATTGACGCGAACGAATTAATTTTGATATTTTTTTTGTTCTACTTTGCCATTTTTCTAACCGGCGGTTTATCTAGCCACCGGCCTCCGTTCTTCAAGCGCCGTTTATCATCCAGAGTTTCGCACCAGTGCGTTACTCCTTCAGTAGAACCGCGCTCTGCTTAAGAGGACGAAACGAAACCCAAGATGATTGTTATTGGTGTTCGTCCGCTTGAGCAGAATTTTGTTGTCAAAGTTCGTCGCGTCCTGACCGTCGTCTATTACATAACCATGGTAGTAGCGACTGTCCCGGTCCCCTCCGACGGTCGGAGAGGGCAGGACGCACTCGTTACTACGAAGTCTCTCTAAGGGACTTCGAGGTCGATCTCCGGTTGTTTGCCGTGCCACCCTTCTCTCGGCGGGTGGTTTTGGTATTACTCCGAATCAACTGTCCCGTTTTAGTTCGGGACCAAATAGAGATGCGACTCATTATCTTGGAGCAGGATCTCTCTCCTATTTCATTCTCCAAAACAATCAGTATCGCGGTAGTTATAAGGTTCAAGCTCTTGCGAGCTGGAATATGAAAGGCAGAATTGAGAAGCGGTATTTTGGGCGGTGTTCGCGAGTAGCGAACGAAACTTTGTTGACTATTGCCCTAGCCGCTTTTTATGTACCTCGAGTATCCGCGCTTGGGCCGAAGCCCGTTTTGCAGAATGTAGGGTCTGCCTTTCAAGTTCCAGCTGACAACCAAAAAGGGTGATGGAACTCGGTAGCTTTTAGGAAAAAGCGCCCGAATCCATCACCCCTTGGTGTATAAAATTGGATTCGCGGACTTGCTCTCTCCTTCAAGCCTTTGAGTTTATTTGTAAGGTGCCTAGACTGCCTTTACAACCCTTCTTTATTTTTACGCAAACACTATAGCATGCTTTTCAATTTTTGTCAAGTGTAACATATACATTTTTAAGCTAAATTTAAGCTATTAAGCTAAAATTAGATAAAAATTATTAATATTTTGATGTATGTGTATGTAAAGACTAAAAAAATCGCTTATAACCTAAACTTGATAAAAACGATATATTCAACAACTTAACCACTCGACCTAAAAATAACGCTAAGCTATCATATAGAAATCTTGTACCTTAAAAAATGAACCCTGAAGAATTGAGGGGTAGGGAGATGTCCAAAAAATACGTAACCGGACCTATCAGCCAAACCCGAAGCGACGGCACGCTAAAACCATTAAGCGGCATCAGGCCAAAACCCATGCCTGAGTCAGGAAACCTTACGGTCCCGGAGAATAAATTCCCGGTTGTCGTGACCCCTGATACATGTCCACCGAATATCCTAACGGAACTACGAGAAAGAATGGCCAGGGTTATGGGCATAGCGCATGATATTAATAACGCGCTGATGCCGTTAAATATTTTGAACGAAAGTGAAGATAGGGAACGATGCCGTCGTACATGTGAGAGAGCTAGCGATAAAATCAAAGAATTAACTACTGAATTATACCGACTTGCGCGCAAACCCATCGGAGAACATAGTACTTGGATAGATATTTCCGAGATACTGATAACAACTGCCATGAGCTGTATCACGGGTCATGATATCGATCTGCAGCTTACAATAGAGAGCTCGGTATATATAAAGATCGATCCAGAGCAGTTCGCACGCATCATACAAAATCTGATAAACAATGCCCTCTGGGCAATGAACTATCAGGGCAGTCTGAAAATTGACACAAAATCCAGCAGATATGAAAATGCACAGCGTTTCATCGAAATCTTAATTTCTGACAGCGGATGCGGTATCACGCCAGAAAATCTTCCTCAAATTTTCGATGCTTATTTCACAACCAAAGAACATGGTCATGGACTTGGACTAGCTTTTGTTAAAAACCTGGTCGAATGTGCAGGAGGTCGAATCTCCGTAATCTCAAAACCCGGCTCGGGTTCATCATTCACACTTCGTTTCCCAACACTTGAAACAGAAGATACGGAAAAGCCGTGACAAAATATCTCCGCCTATCCCCGATACTCATCGGGGATTTAGTTTTTAAAAAAATATACACATTCGAACTAATATCAAAACAAATTTTGATTAAAACAAAAACACACCCGTTAAAGGTGTGCATCTGTTTAGTCCGGCGACGGGCTACTCTTCCAGGACCGGGTTGGGTCCAAGTACCATCGCTGCTAGCAGGCTTAACTTCTGTGTTCGGAAAGGGAACAGGTGTGACACTGCCGCTTAAGCCACCGGCGGATATCCATGAAAAATCACGAATAATCGCCGAAGGATAAGGCCTGTAACCTGCAAGTTAAAAGCTTCACATTTTGATGATCGAAAGTCGTACGTACAAGGCATACCTTGATGTAAGTACACGTTTAAAATTTTTCTAACCATATCCGGATTGTGATACGCAAAATCATTTTACGGATTTTGGATATCGTAATCCCGGATGGTCGAAGCATGGAGC
This sequence comes from Patescibacteria group bacterium, assembly GCA_043818395.1. GTDB lineage: Bacteria > Patescibacteriota > Patescibacteriia > 2-12-FULL-60-25 > 2-12-FULL-60-25 > JBDRFZ01. The sequence continues at coordinate 41,154 of JBDRFZ010000030.1, read as the reverse complement.
TATTAGTACCGCTCTGCTAAAACCCTTGCAGGTCTTACACATACGGCCTATCAACCTCCTCGTCTCGGAGGGCTCTCATAATGAATATTAATCTTGAGGACGGCTTCACGCTTATATGCTTTCAGCGTTTATCCGCGCCGAACGTAGCTACCCAACGGTGCCCCTGGTGGGACAGCTGGTGCACTAGAGGTTCGTAAATCTCGGTCCTCTCGTACTAGAGATTTGCCCTCTCAATATTCCACGCGCGTAGTAGACAGGAGACCGACACATTGTTACTTCGCAAACCACATCAATAATCTGATTTCGCTCCGTGGCGATCCGACGTTTCCGTCGGACTCTGCATGTCGCCATGCAGTTCGGACTATATCTTAACCGATGCATATCGGCTTTCGACATATAGTCTCTGAGGGTTTTATAAAATCGTCTTTTTTGGTCGTTTTCGATAACGGCCGGAACCATTCATAGAATATGCGATCTTTATGATCTGCTTTAGTCCGACAGACGTTCGATGACGCTCATTTAACATCAACTCGATAATCTGAGAAAACTTTTTAAAATCTTCTTTTTTCTCTGTTTGTAACTTATACCGGCGGAAAAAAGGCATGATTTTTGTCGCTAAATCTTTTCGATCTCTTACTACATATACATAGGTAACATCTTTCGGATTCAATCGGTGATTCATTTTCACATAACCGCATTTAAAGAATCTTACAAGTGCGTCAAGGACGCACCGGCTCGAAACTCTTTGCGAGACATGAAATTCTGGAATAACCTTCCAGCCAGTTTTCATTATTTGATCTTGATAAATCGCGATATGAAAACTGCCTTCGCCGTCAATAAATCCACTGACATACCATGGTTCAAGACGATGATGTAATCTTCCCTGCTGATTGTCTGCACTCAATGCTTTTTTACGTGTCATAATTTTTTTATTATAACCTGTAGCATGAGATTCTTTAGACTCCAACTCCTAATTGGAAGTCAAACCAGAGTTTCCAGCATATAGTCGAATTTATAGACAGCACGATCTTTACTGTCTCACGACGTTCTGAACCCAGCTCGCGTACCGCTTTAATTGGCGAACAGCCAAACCCTTGGGAGCTTCTACACCCCCAGGATGCGATGAGCCGACATCGAGGTGCCAAACCGCGCCGTCGCTGTGGACGCTTGGGCGCGATCAGCCTGTTATCCCCGGAGTAGCTTTTATCCGTTGAGCTTCCGCCGTCCGATATCGTACGGTCGGATCACTATGTCCTGCTTTCGCATCTGCTCGACTTGTTGGTCTTGCAGTTAAGCCAGCTTATCCCATTGCGGAATCAGCGCGATTTCCATCCGCGCCTAGCTGACCTTTGTGAACGCCTCCGTTACTTTTTAGGAGGCAACCGCCCCAGTTAAACTACCCACCAGATACTGTCTCCCCATCCGGATTCACGGATAGGGATCGAGAATCGCGTCAGTTCAAGGGTGGTATCTCACTGTTGCCCGAAGGCTCCCACCTATTCTGAACATGAAAAGCCGCGACCCAATATCAAGTTGTAGTAAAGCTTCACGGGGTCTTTTCGTCTGACTACGCGTACAGGGCATCTTCACCCCACTTGCAATTTCACCGAGTCCCATGTGGAGACAGTCGCAAACTCGTTATGCCATTCGTGCGGGTCGGAACTCCATTTGTTATCTCTGATTTTCATCAGAGTTCAGACTATACTTTCATCTTGTAACGATCTTTAGGAGATCTGACAACTTATATTTTCTGGCGCCTATATTATTCATTGAATAGGCAATTCGCAATATTTTTTCAAGACCGGCTTTTGAACGATGCCTGTTCGCTCGCATGAGTGAACAGACCTCTTTGAAAAGTTCAAAATCCTTTGCTTTTGATGTCTTAAGAGGAATCGTCTTGAAATGCGGTATGATCTTATTCCATAAATCACCGAGGCTTCTGACCTCGTATTTATAAGTCTGATCATGCCGATCAAAACGAATGCCTCCGCATCTGAAAAAATTTTTTATTGACTGAAGGATACTTAGATTGCGTTTATGTTGGCTTAGACTGAAACTCGGACGGACTTCGATGCCCGTCTTGAGCCCAGATCGCCGATTAAACGAAACCAAGAAACTTCCTTCGCCATCTACGAATCCTGTTATATAAGATGCCGTCTCCCTGGATTGTTTTTTTCTTACAAGAGCTGACGTGTTAGCCGATGTCCATCGGCTCTCCCCTTTCGGGTCAGTCGTTACGGGTCTCTTCATAATATTTTGTATTATACAGAGTTCCCACGGTATTTCCCGTTCCGATGTCCGTCGGAATGTGGGATTCACCGTTATGAGTCAGTTTGCTTATCCCGCCTCGCGGCAGGATTCGGGCGAGTGTTAATCCTGTAATTTTTACAGGGTCCGACCACTTCTTGTGGAACACTTTGTTCACCCGACAAGGAATTTCGCTACCTTAGGACGATTATAGTTATCGCCGGCGTTCATCAGCGCTTGGATTCAGGGCTGCCACCTTGCGGTATGACCCCTCCTCTTAACGTTCTGACACTGGCCAGGCATCACTCCCTATACATCACCTTACGGTTTAGCAGGGAGCTGTGTTTTTGGTAAACAGTCGGTTTGCGTCTTTTGTTGTAGCCCAGCTGAGCTGGGCAGGCCTTATCCCGAAGTTACGGCCGTTGTATTGCCGAGTTCCTACACACGGGTTCTCTCGTACACCTTGGCACACTTATGCCCACCCACCTGTGTCGGTTTACGGTACGGATGCCTACAGGTTAACTCTAGAAGGTTTTCTTGGTGCCCCATTCTCTTTCCTTGCCCGCCTCGCGGCAGACTAGCGTACACAACGAGGTTTATGCGGTACGGATTTGCCTATACCACGCCCCTTCGTGCCCGAAGAATCATTCCGGGATTCTCGAAAAATGCAAGAACACGTCACTCCATTGAAACCTATAGGCAGCGCAGGAATATTCACCTGCTATCCATCGGTTACGCCTTTCGGCCTGGCCTTAGGACCGGCTAACCCAGGGACGATTCTCGTTGCCCTGGAAACCTTGGGTTTACGGTGGACAGGATTTTAACCTGTCTTTTTGCTACTTATGCCGACATTCTCTCTTCGCAACGCTCCACGATGGCTCACGCCTTTCGCTTCAGCGCAGTTACGAATGCTCCCTTACCACGCCCTCCGGTTAAAAACCGGAAAACATTCGCGACTTCGGTTATGTACTTGAGCCCCGGTAAGTTTTCGGTGCAGGTCAGCTTGACCAGTGAGCTGTTACGCTTTCTTTAAAGGATGGCTGCTTCTAAGCCAACCTCCTGGTTGTATAAGCCGACCCACCACCTTTCACACTTAGTACATAATTAGGGACCTTAGTCTGCGATCAAGGGCTGTTTCCCTTTTGACGGATGGAGCTTAGCCCCCATCGTCTTACTGTTGGGAACACGTTACGGTATTCGGAGTTTGGTTAGGAGACGTAAGCTTGCGCCCCGCCCCCCATTCAGTGCTCTACCCCCGCAACGCTATTAATCAACGCTAGACCAAAATCTATTTCAGGGAGAACCAGCTATCACCCAGCTCGATTGGAATTTCTCCGCTAGCCACAACTCATCCCCGAGTGTTGCACGGCTCGTGGGTTCGGACCTCCATCCCGAACTAACGGGACTTCATCCTGGTCATGGCTAGATCGCCGGGTTTCGGGTCGAGTCTACGCTACAAAAACGCCCTATTAAGGCTCGCTTTCACTATGGCTCCGTTCCCGCAAGAACTTAACCCAAAGCAACGTAGAGCTCACTCGTCGGCTCATTCTTCAATAGGAACGGTGTGACCGAGCAAAGCTCGGCTCCACCTCCTTGTAAGCGTACGGTTTCAGATACTATTTCATCGCCCTCCCGGGCTGCTTTTCAGCTTTCCATCACTGTACTTGTTCACTATCGGTCAGAAGAAGTATTTAGTCTTGCCGCATCGTCGCGGCTGCTTCCTACAGGGTTTCTCGAGCCCCATAGTACTTTGGTGCGGAAACACGCGCATGGAAAAAAATTTCACCTACCGGACTATCACCGTCTTTGGTTCCGCTTTCCAGCGAATTCGATTATCTTTTTCCGATTACGCGCCGATCCCTTGGGGAATCGACGCTTCCGCCCACAACTTCGAATATGCGACGGCCCAAGCCCTTCACTCCTACCCGCGGTCAAACTTGCGTCCAACTCGGTGTAAAAGCTCACATAAACGATTTAGACTGATCCGCTTTCGTTCGCCACTACTCACGGAATATTATCCAGCTCTAATTTCTGCGAGCACATCCGATCAAAGATCGGAGACTCGACCAGAAATTAGGGCTGGAATTTCCTTTTTTTCTTTTCCTCTGGGTACTGAGATGTTTCACTTCCCCAGGTGCCTTCCACATAACCTATGTATTCAGTTACGGGTAAGTCGACTTCATCGACTTGGGTTGCCCCATTCGGACATTCCCGGATCACAGGTTGCTTGCCACCTCCCCGAGACTTTTCGCAGGCTGCCACGTCCTTCATCAGCTTCTTACTGCCTAGCCATCCACCGTACGCCCTTTCGTGCTTCGACCATCCGGAACCACGATTCGAATGAGGAAATCGCGGGGTAAAACCGGACGGTTCGTTTAATTTTTTTTTAAGGTGTACTTTACTATCAATTGCATTCGCGATCGGAACTCTTGTTGATCGCGAATATGGTTCTTATGCCTTGTACGTATGACTTTCTATCATCATCGTAACAATTTTATTGTCGAGGTCCGGTCTGCTACTCCCCTGTACATTCGGTGCGGGTCAGGTGAGACAGACGCTGATGAAAATCCATTTAAGATCCTCATCATCATCTACCTCTTTTTTTGACAAAAAAACCTGGCTCTTGGCCAAGCGACGACTCCCTGTCTCTGGAGGGTCCTGTGCTCAGCCGGGTGTAATGGTTAACATGATGCTTTAGCGTGGAGGGTCCCCAGAGGTCCCAAAATATTTAGGGACATGGTGTATTTAAGTGTCGGTATATTAATCTCTTAAAAAATACTTGTCAAGTCCGCTCTCAAAGCTGTCAAAGCACAGATATCCACTTATATCTAAATTTTTTGGTCACTATTCACGATCTCCGATAACAAGACATCGCATGATATAGTGAATATATGGAAAACAACCCATTTAAATCGGAAAAAATAGTCAAAAAGGACACAACGCCAGAAATTAAAGCAACGGAATTTAAACCAGAAACCCGACGAGCATCTATTGACTACCAATCACCTGATATAGTCACCGCCATAGAAATTGACGGCTTCGGCGACATGAAAGTTGCTGTAACTTTGGAGAAGAAAAGAGAAAACAGAAAAACAGAAAATAAAAATCAGGATAATGTTATAGCTGATCCAGCTTCTGGCATCTTCGGCGTTTTTGATGGTTTAGGAGGAGGAAATAATCCAGCGGAAGCAAGCCATATCGCTGCTCGTGTGTTAGCTGCTAATTGGGATATAGCACGTGCGTCAGTGGAGGACGACAACGAAAACGTAGCTAAACATTTAGATGCGACTTTTTCAGAAAAGAATGCCAAAAAAATCCTAGCTACGGAAAAGGAGATGACGATAAAGGCCAACGCTCTTCTGTCTTTATTCCATTGGGCTGATCAAGCCGCAAGCGACGTTCAGGGAATGACCACGGCTTGCGCCGGGTTCATTCATACAACCAAGGACGGTACCCGCTATTTAGTAACGGCAAATGTCGGTGACAGTGGTGCATTTATCTTGCATGCAGATGAAAATCTTGAGCAGGCTACTTCGGATGATTCTGAACTTGCCGATGCTTAAAAAAAAGAGATAATTGATCTGCCCATGCTCTATAAAATGAAGCTTGATCCGGCAAGACGATATTATTTATCAAAAATAGAAAAAGAAGCCAGTTATTTTGATCTAAGTTACAGCATGTCCAGACCGCTAGGTTTGGAATCCGAGGTCTTCGCACCAAGACTTGACCCGCGATTAACCATTCGCAAACTCAAACCGGGTGATCTGATAATTTTTTGTACTGACGGTGTAATTGATAAATACGAAAAAGAAATCGATTACATACCCACACCTGAAGACATGACTACCGAACAGCTCGATCTCAAAACATTCATCGAAGACATGACGGATGGCTATACTCTTACAGAACGTTTAAATAATCTACGCATCCATGCCGGTTTTCGCAGAAATAAATACAAACAGGAAGACGACGGCGCTATTGTTGGTGTAAAATTACCAGACGTCTTTTAAAATTTTGATAAATAAGGTAGTAATACTTATCCCGTATAACTGATGCCGCGGTGGCGGAACTGGTATACGCGCTGGCCTTAGAAGCCAGTCCTCGCAAGAGGTTGAGAGTTCGAGTCTCTCCCGCGGCACCAAATGTACGGGATATTAAATTTTCATCTTAAACATGCAAAGAGGATTTATAAACTATGGAACCTCTGAATATCGGCGTATTGATGGCAACGAATTCAAAAAATTCAGCCTATACCAATATAGAAAGATTGGAGCAAGCTGGTTTAGAACGCGGTTATAAAATAATCCGCATCTGCGAACCGCTGTTATATTTTTCTTACGATGGCAAAAATTTAAAAATCTCACACGACGGCGAACCACTGTTCAAGTTGGAAGTTATTATTAATCGCCCAAACTTCATCTGCGAACCAGGGCTCCATGCCCATACTATTAACCTTTTAAAGACTTTGGGGGTTTATATTTTAAACGGCAATCACCGGGCTGTTTCCGTGGCTAAAAACAAACTCCTGCAACATCACAAATTTATTGAAAAAAATATTCCTTCACCGAAATGGGCCATGGTAAATGATCCTAAAATCGCATCAATAGCCGCTTTAAACCTAGGATTCCCGGTGATTATTAAAGTCGCCTTCGGTACTCACGGCATAGGAACATTTTTTGCGAATAGCCTGGAAACATTCATGCCCCTGGTTGACTACCTAAACGTACGCGATAAAAATCCGATCATCATCGAGGAATTTATTGCCGAAGCCGACAAAAAAGATGTGCGCGTCTATTTAATCGGTGGCAAAATCGTCGCGGCTATGGAAAGAACATCGCGGGAACACGATATTCGATCAAATGCGGCGCTCGGTGGTAACGGTGGGTTGGTTGAATTAACTAAAGAGGAAACCGAATTAGCGATCAAAACAGCCGAAGCTTTTGAATTGGACGTTATCGGCATCGATATTTTACGTTCCAAGCGTGGCCCCTTGGTCATCGAAGTAAATGCAAATCCCGGTTTTGAAGTTTTAGAGCAGGTCACCGGCCGCGATGTCGCCGGAGCAATGATCGACGAGGCAATAAAGCATATTTAACATAAAAACAAGTGACGCGCTTGTATTTTCTTAACAACGGGAGCTCTATTGTATTAGAACTTTAACTAATAAACTTCTGGTAAATGGGGAGGCGGCCATGATTGAATACGCATTTCTATGGGATGAAGGGGTCATAACCTCGGAAGACGTGGCGGAAATCATAAATATGATTTCTACTTCCGAAGAAGCAGTGAATCAATTCCCGTTAGATTTTTTTTTAAGAGTATCGCGCCGTAATTGCGTACTCATCGCGCGAGACGCCTCGGTAAACGGCCGTCATCCGATCGTGGGTCTGGCCTGCCTTTCAATCGTCGAAACACTTACGCGGTGCACCGGATTGATAGAACATGTTTTTATCGACCCGCAGTACGCAGACTATGAAATCGACGTGTCCCTGATCCAAAAATTAATGGAACGAGGACTGGACATGGGTTTAAAGCGGGTCGGTTATCTGCAAACAAAATGCAATCGTTCTTTGGACGACGGTAAATCACGAAGTTTCATAAGATATCTCAAGCCGACAAAACAAAAAAAGAAACGGAACGTTTCTTGAATCATGTTCTTGGCAGCCCTCTCTGGGCTGCCTTTGTGTTTTACTGAAGTGCACTTCACTTATAGACGGTAAACGAGTATATTTTAGTAACTATGAAACATTTTAATATTTGTTCAGCTCTAATCTTTTCCATCTTAGCCGGAATTGCGCCATTATCCACTAACGCTTACACCCTCGACAATACGCTCGTAAAAAACGCTTCAAGCTCGGCGGTTTATTACGTCAATTCAGATAAACGCTACGCCTTCCCGAGCGAAAAAATATTTTTCAACTGGTACGATAATTTTTCCGATGTTAAACAAATCAGCGATGCCGAACTCGCCTCGCTCCCCTTGGCCGGCAACATCACTTATCGTCCCGGTTCAACGCTCGTAAAAATAACGACCGACCCGAAAGTTTATGCTATATCCCGATACGGCGTCCTACACTGGGTAATGAACGAGGATTTAGCGAAATCATTTTACGGAGAAAAATGGAATCAAAAAATAATGGATGTCCCTGATGAATTTTTCACGAACTATATCGTGGACGCGGATTTAGTAGCCGCTAACCAATTCAACGCAAACGAAGAAAAGGCTTTAGCTGGAAAACCGAGTGATAACATCCGGCCGGCTGCTTTTACGCCATCATCACTACCTCAACCAATCCAAACTACGGCCATACCTAAAATTTCCGTTTCTTTAAGTTCAAACCAAGCCGTGATGAACCAAACCGTTTACGTCTATGCTAGCGTTACTGATAATGTTTCGCCGATAACAAAAATTACCATTTATTCAGAAGATACATCAACGGCGCTTGCTACCTGTCTGAACACTATAACATGCGAATATCAATTCATGGTTCAAAATTCTCCACAGCAAAGAAAATTTTACGCCGAAGCAATGGATGATCAAGGAAACGTTCTAAACGTACCGGTTGAAAACAGACCGCTGCTTACAGTTTCGCAATCTTCGAATCTGGTGCAAATGCAAATAACGCTGTCATCTGTCGTGACAGGCAGTTCTGTTCAAATGACCTCCGATGCTTCAATGATCCAAACGATCACGAGCCACAGAATTTACGCACTTATTCCAGGTGAAAAATATCCGGTGCTTTGGAAAGATTGCGGAGCATCAACATCCTGCACTGACAAAACTCCATTCTATAGGCAGACTTATTTATTCTCGCAAGTAGATGCGAATGGACAAACCTATCAATCGGTTCCGGTTCAAATTACGACTACCGGTGAAACACCAAAACCGACAATCACCCTAATCTCAAAACCAACACCCAGTCAGATTGAAATCTCGATTAAACCACCGACTGGTGAAATGATAGGATTAACCTCACTCGTCGAAGGTACAACGATCGAGGATAGTGCTTTAGCCATATGCGAAGCGGATTGTTCGCTTACCCTGCAAATTTCAAAACCCACAGACTTAACCGCTTTCACCTACGTGGGCGGCAAGTATGAAAAATCAAATACGCTGAACGCGGCACCGTGAGATAATAGTGAACGATGAACGGTGAGCTATAAACGGTGAACGATAAGCAACGAAAATCCCCGGCCTTGGCAGGTCGGGGATTGTGTTACATTTTGCAGGCTTACGCTCTTTCCACGTATTCTCCGGTATCGGTGTTGACGATGATTTCCTCGCCTTCCTTCATAAAAATCGGTACGCGGACCGTGGAGCCGGCATCGACCTTAGCCTCCTTGGTCACATTGCCGCTAGCCGTATCACCTTTCACGGCCGGCATGGTTTCAATGATTTTAAATTTCATCTTGCGCGGCATCTGAAGCGCGATCGGATTTCCTTCGTACATGGAAAGTGTAACATCCAAACTTTCTTTCAAATATTTTCCTTGATCTCCCACATCATCATCACTCATAGTCACCTGCTCATAATTCGCACTATCCATAAAAGTATAACCGGTTGAATCATGATACAAATATTGCATGTTGCGATATTCCATATCAACCAAATCCACGGATTCAGAAACTTTGTAGGTGCGTTCCAATGAACGTCCGGTTTTGGCATTTTTTACTCGAGTCCGCACAAAAGCCGCGCCCTTGCCAGGATTAATATGCTGGAACTCGGTCACAACCCACAATTCATTATTGTCGCGGATCACACAGCCTTTTTTGATTTCCGATGGAGAAGACATAATTGGACGTTATCAGTTTAAAAAATAAGCAATAACTTTTCTATTTGCTTTACAACTTATTCGGAGTTTGAGCGATTTAAAGCCTTCCGTCAAGAAGCTGTTCCTCAAACCTCTCTCGAGCGCTCTCCGGCAATATTTCGTTGATTGATTTCGCACCGGTTAAAAGCATGACCAAGCGGTCTACTCCAAAAGCCATGCCCGCAGCGTTGCCCATTTTAGAAAGAGATGAGAGGAAGCGTTCGTCAAAATTCCAAATTTTCTTTCCAAGCTTATGACGCAGAATGCGCTCTTCTTCGAATCTTGCGCGTTGTTCGATCGAATCAGACAATTCAGCAAAGCCGTTCGCGAGTTCAAAATCGCCAATATAAAGCTCAACTCTTTCAGCCCAACGCGGATCGTCTACCGATTTGCGTGCCAAGGCAGCCATATTAGCAGGGTAGCAATAAAGAAACGTAGGGACTTTTTTCCCAAGACACGGTTCAATTTCAGATAAAAAAATCTTAAAAAACAAATCATCCCAAGAATCACCAGGCAACACAGTTTGATTATGTTCTTTAACAACCTTTGCCATAGCTTCACGATTCTCAAGTAAAGGAGCTAACTCAATTCTCGAATATTCGCGCCAGGCTTCTTCGACGGTCAAGCGTCGGAAGGGTTCAGTGCGTAGCGTGTAACCCGTAGCGCGTAGCTCATGAAAAACAAAACGGATCATTTCTTCGGTATCACACATCAAATCCTCGAGACCTGCTTCGCACCTATACCATTCAAGCATTAAAAATTCCGGATCATGTGTACCGTCCCATGGTTCGTTGTTGCGAAAACAAGGACCAAGGTCATAAATTTTATCCAAACCCTCGGCGAGCAGCCGCTTCATCATATATTCGGGGGAAGTAATGAGGGCGGCGGGAAACGATGAACGATGAGCGGTGAGCGACGGGGTGAAAACCTCTGTCCAGAACGGGTCGAGATGCGGTTCCTGACCGGGCAAACCGACCAAGCGAGGCGTATGCATTTCTAAAAATCCGCGCTCATCGAACCAACGGCGAATTAATTTAACGATCACTGATCGCGTTTTAATTTTTTCCAAATCCATATTCATTTTCTCTCCCATGGAACCACGCGCTGCCAACCGAAGCAAGAATACAAATAAAAAACGACCCGCTCAAGAGCAGGTCGTTTTTTATTTTTTATTGGACGACGTACGGCAAAAGCGCCATGAATCTCGCCCTTTTTATCGCGCTGGATAGTTTTCGTTGATGCCAAACACATACGCCGGAACGCTTGCGTGAAACGATTTTACCGAATGATGAAAGATACCGGCGCAAGGTATTGGTGTCTTTATAATTTACGGCTTCCAAATTAGCGCGGCAAAAAGCGCACTGTCTGTCGATTACTTTCTTGTGGTGCATATTTAATATCTTTGCTTTCAACTATTGGATTAAAAAGGAATGTCTTCAAGCTTTATCTCTGTTTCAGCCGGTACTTTTTCTATCGTAGGTTCTGTCGCCGATACCTGGGAACCGATCGTGCCGGATTGCAAGCCGGCCGCCGGCGCGCGATCCAACATGATCATATTTTCAGCTACGATTTCGGTGCGCTGGCGCTTGTTGCCATCCTGTCCCTCCCATTCACGCGTCTGTAGCCTTCCTTCGATATAAACTTTTCGGCCTTTGGCTAAATACTGCGAACAGATTTCCGCCAACTTACCCCAGGCAACAATAGGATGATACTCGGTACGTTCCTGTTTGACTCCCTGTGCATTTACCCATTGTGACGAAGTAGCGACGGAAAACGAGCAGACATTTTGGCCGTTCGTGGTTGTCCGCATCTCCGGATCCCGGGTCAGATTACCGATAATCATGGCGCGATTTAAATTCATATTTTTTCTGCGTTATCTTTTAAAGCTGAGTCAATTTTTTTATCCAATTCCTCGGCTGAAATTTTAACCGCAGGCGCTTCATCTTTAGACGCGTCATCTTTTTTTTCACCTTCGAGCACGGCTACGCCGGATGATATTTCGGCCTTGCGATCGTCTTTTGATTCCGACGATGCATCTCCGCTGTCTTCGCGACGGCGTCTGGGCCTGTCATCGGACTCTTTATTATCCAAATTCACTTCCGTGAACTGGATGAGCTCATATTTTTCGCTTCCGACTTCATCGGCGCGTAAAATCAATTGACGTAAAACTTCCGGCGATATACGCAGAGCTTCATCTATCTTGGCTAAAGAGTCGCCGTCTGCCGTAAAACGCACCTGAATATAGTGCCCGTGCCGTACTTTTTTTATAGGGTAGGCAAATTTAAACTTCCCCAGTCTTTCGGTCGAATCGATAGTAGCGCCGTATTTTTCGAGAAGCGCTTTGACATTCGATTCGATACCTCCCACGTCATCATCGGTAAAAGTCGCGGGAATTATATAAAGCAGTTCGTACTGTTTTGTCATAACTTTTCACGATCGGATCCCCCGAAGATGCGCTTTGCATCAATCGGATGAACCACCTCCCGAAGCTTTAGCGAAAGGGGGTGCGGACAAGCGTGAAATTAATATTTTAAGTAAAAAAACCTTACTCCTTTTTTGCCAGCCAGTCAAGATTTAAAGCCCATCTGGAATAAATAAAAGCAAAAGGCGCCCGAGCTAGCTGGGGCGCCTTGCGAAGCCGGAAGATTCCGGCAGTTAAGAAAGATTGTCACCGTGGAAGGCGGTTTGTCACCGTGGAAGAGATTGTCACCGTGGAGAAAGACCCGTCATATGGACGAAAGCGGGCGGCCTCAATGTACCGCCGCGAAACTTGGGAAGCGTCTCTTTGCTACCAATGATTGCTCCGATGGTTTCACGCAAAGTTTCCAGACGGCATCCCTGAAGCCTGGACAGGTTTGTCACCTTGCCAAGCGCACTGTCGACTGTATCTCTGTCGAGTTCCGTGTTTCGGAGCGCATCCGGCTCGATGTTGACCGGCGTGCTCTGCAACACCAGCCAGTCCCTGAGCGTGGGCCAGTCCTTAAGCGTGAGAGACGATCCGTTACAGAGCAACTGGTTTAGAACGTCGAGTGCACCGCTCATGGTCGGCTCAATCTGAACAGTTTGCTGCGAATTCGAGCCCCACGCATACGTGGGTCGAGGACTCTTGTTCGTAGCCCTTAGGGCAACCTGTTGCTCTTCTTCAGAGAGTTGCAAGCGGCTCTCGAGATCCTCAATGTGCCCTTCCAGAACAGCGATCCTGCTCTGGTGAGACTTTTCGAGGTCCCTGGTTAGCCGTTCCATTGCGGTCCGTAGTAAGTCCGTATCGAAGACACGGAAACCAGCCACGCGCTCGTGAACACCCTCAAACCGGTCCAGAAGAAGCTCTGCATCAGCCCTGATATCGCTCTGCTCTTTAAGCAAGTCAGCGAGCTCCTGATTGTCAGTAGCGCTTTCCGGGTCAAGCTCCTGGAACCGAGCTTCGATCTCCCGCATGCGAAGATTAAGGACGTTGAGCTGGTCGTAAAGATCACGACACTCAACCGCTCCATTCTCTATCACAGCGTCAATTTCAGCTTCCAGAGCTTCCAGCTTCCCGGATACCCGGGATCTCAAGGCCTCGATGATCGCCCGCGGTTGATCAGAAGAGATCTGCGGCGGCGGCTCATCCGCCTCCGGATATAGGTCATCGAGCCAGCTCAACAAGTCCGGCACAACCTGACCCGCGATTTCCTCGTACTTGTTCAGTACAAGAAACGCGAGGGCAACGGTCGAAACGGGCTCGCCATCCGTGTCTTGAAGTCCTACCGAGATATAAGGTCTTCGCGCCGCTTCGACCAATGGGGTGCGGATTTTTTCGATCTCCGCATCCTTCGCGGCTACGTGCCTCCCGATGAGGCCACTGATGGCCTCCACGAGCTCAGCCGGTTTATCCGAAGACAGAGCCGGATTTCCCGGATCATCGGAGAGACCGTGAAGCAGTACATGCAGACCAGAAAGCGCATCGTTCTTTTCGGCTTCGATCTCATGGATTTGCGTTTCGAGTTCGGAGATCTTCGCCGACTGATCAGGATTGGCGGAACGAACAAGCTCGACCGCCTCTTCCTTTTCACGAACCAGCTGCGCTTTGATGACCACAACCTTTTGTGCTGTCTCGTCCTTGTGTTGCGCTGTAGCGGAAAGCCACATGCTCTCGAGTGACTCATCGGACTTCGCACCGTGGCGAATCAGATGGTCGCGAAGGTCACCAGCTTCCCTGGCAAGCTTCTCAGTGTTTTTCGAAACAGCCGAAAGATCGCTCAACGCCGCCACCAGGGCAAGAAACGAGGACTTTTCATCCACGCTCTTCACACCCAGTCGCAAAAGCTGCTTCAGGAGTATTGCCTTCTGCTTTGACGCCTTTTTGCTATCCTGTCGATTCTCTTCCTTGAGAAGAGTCTGCACGAGCGTCTTCGTGGGATCAAAACCATCTTCCGTGCCCTTAGTCGCAGTCTTGCTCCCGGACTCGGTTGCAATTTTGGCCTCGGATTTGGCGGGCTTCTTGCGACGCCTGCCGACGACTAGCCCGATGGCCATGGTCAGCGCTCCAAAGAGCCAAAGCCTGTAGTCCGAAAAATCCACGCCTTTCTGAGCCGGAGTCTGAACTGCGGCGGCTGGAATCGGTTGTGAGGCATCCTGCCCCTCCTTGCCCGCGGCTTCGGAATCAACCGCAACGTTCGCTGATGGAACGCTTGCCGGCGTGATCGAGGTAGTCTTTGGCGTCGTATCCGACGCCGAAGGCGTTACCGGCTCCGGAGAAGCTGACGCGGCCGACGATACAGATGAGAGCTTGAGCTGGTTGCCCAGCTTGTTCAAACCCTCCTGCACGCAGGCGGCATCCGCACATTTTTCGAGTGCTTCGGCCACCTCGAGCTTTGTCTCGATGGTCACGTGCTTGAAACCTGTTATCTCTAGCACTATCTTGGGCAAAAGATACACATACCTTTTATCTTCCGGGCAATCGGACCAGACAGCATCCGAGGATCTGCTGGTATGATTTTTGCTTGTACCAAGATAGAATCCGTCCCCGGGCTTCTGGCACAAGGCGATGGTCTTCTCGGGGTTGTCGCGCCGAATGTCATAAGTCGTGACCGGTTTCCCGATCTTTTTGCTTATGACAAGTGCGAAATTCGGGGACCACATCCACCTCATCCCGATCTCTACATAGAGAGAGGTGGATTTAGGCCCCTTCTTCATGAAGAAGTCCCGCCCCTCTAAAGGCACGGGATACTCCGCCGAAGCAGGACGCGCGTAGGCCAAGGCCAAAAATACCAGCATAGCCCCTATGGCCGGCCGGAAGAAACGATATCTCCCGTGTTTCCTCTTATCCATGGTTTCCTCCACTAGTGACTGTCCGCTCTTTTAAGCGGCGGACTTGCTTACCACTGCCTTCAATTGTAAGGATCGACCTGTCCCGGGTCTTATTTGATTTCAGCTGAAATAACAACCTCGAGACTCGGCATTCCCTATTTTAAGGGAATGCTTAAATCCATCATACATTATGCCGAATGTCAAGTTACCCAGGTCTGTCAATGGTGTAAAATACGCCCATGTTACATTTCTTTATTTTCGGCTCGCATCCGCGTATTTCATTGGCGGAACTTCGCGCCGTTAAGCCGAATCTGCAAACCCCGGAACTATTTGGTCCGACTGCAATCTTTGACGATCCATCCTGGGATGATGCCTTTTTAAATAATAAACTTGGCGGTCTGGTTAAACTGGGAGATATCATAAAGAAAGTGGATTTAGTTGATTTCAATACAAAACTCGTAACAGAAATCATAACAGCCGGAACAAAAAACAAAGCTGTAAATTTTGGTTTAACCGTTTATGCAAGTAAAGACGCGAATAAAAAAAAGTTCGTGGATTTGGGAATTAAAGTGAAAAAGGAAATCAAAGCCATGGGTCTGCCCGCACGCTGGGTATGTGGCAAAGAAGGAACAAATATCGCACCGGCGGCTGTAGCTAAACTCGATATGATCGAACGGGGAACGGATATTTGTCTCTTCATTGATAGCAAAACTATTTCGATCGGTGTTACCACGCAGGTGCAGGATGCGGATGCCTGGAGCTTGCGCGATTTCGGCCGGCCGGCACGTGATTCTGTCTCGGGCATGCTACCACCAAAACTTGCGCGCATAATAGTAAATCTAGCGCGAGTAGAATCGGGCGATACGATCATCGATCCATTTTGCGGCTGTGGAACGATCCTCATGGAAGCCGCCTTGGCAACTGATACTGATTTAATCATAGGAACAGATATTGATGACAAACAAATTCAATATTCCAAAAACAACATCTCGTGGTTAATAAAGAAAAAAATATTAACCGCAAATGATCAGGATAAATTTTTGATAAAAAAAGCTGATGCGCGAACGCTGCAAAAAACCATAGATAAAAAAATTGACGCCGTGATTACCGAGGGCTATCTCGGTCCCCCGCTTTCAGGTGATGAAACGCGAGAGACACTCAAAGATAACGTTTTAAAAATTTCAAATCTTTGGCGGGAAACCTACGAAGCCCTGCTCCCCATTCTAAAACCAAAAGCACGATTGGTATGCATCTGGCCATCATTCAAGACCTCGCATGGTACGGCTAGAGTCGATCTATCCAGCGACGAAAAATTATTACAACGATATAAAATATTAAACCCACTCCGGGGTTGGGATGATTCAGACGACCCACTCCTTTATCACCGTCTCGGACAACGCGTAATGCGACGAATTGTAATCTTAGAGAAAAAGTAGCTTATTCTAGTGCTAATTTGACTAAAACTGTCACGAAACGGCCTAAAATTCGTATTATTTAATGTGCGCCGGGTTGACAAACCCGCCAAAAACGGGTAAGACATTTGGTTCGGTCTTTACAACCCAACCAATGGAGAAGAAACATGAGCGATAAACCAATATCTGCTTTTCCGGCTATTCCGCGACCCGTCGCCCAGGCTTCTGGCGGGGCGGTCATCCATCTAAATGTCGCGATGGAATATGGGCGACTTCAGAAATCAAGCCAGGGTCGATTGCCGACCCCACAAGATTACGCTACGGGGACAATCTTGATTCAAGAAGGCGTGCGACTGCAAAATCCATGCGCCGCCTTCGTACTACAGGGCGAACTTCATGAACGCCAGACGCACTACGCCACGACCGAGGGTCATCAGACGCACACGGTCGCTACCATCGGATCGGGCGGCGTCGCCTTTGTCCAGGCGTTGTTCCCGAACTACGCCAATGATCCGGCTGACGTCACGGTGATCGTAGCTGCCAAGGCAACCGTGGTCTGGATCACCACGCAGGAGCACATTCAGCTTCTCAAACGGAATGGTCTGATCGCGGAAATCCATTTCGAGGCCAGGCGCCAGGCTCAACGATCTTTAGTTAGTCTGCGTTTGGCGTACAAAATTCAGTCGCCCTTCATCAAATACGCGGCTCAGCTCATGAAACAAGAAGGCTTGGACGTTTCGCCGGACAAAATCTTTGAAGCCCTGACCCGAGCCTACGCCGCGCTACCTAAGCTTAAGAAGCGAATACTGGAATATGAGGCTCAAAACCAGAGCCTGACGGCTGCACTGCAAGCCAAAACGTGCGAAACAGAGAAGCTCCAGGAAAAAACGGATGGATCAAAGGACCGGCGAATCGCCGAGTTGGAAGAACAGCTCGAAGCCGCTCGCGCGCAAGCCAAACGCGCGGCCAGGGATAATTACGAGTTGCTCGAAGAGCATGCGACGATCATGCAAGAAGCCAGTGAAAGGGCGAGCGACTATTTCACTCGAGTAGGCGATCTGTTCATGAATATCCAGGGAGGTCTGGCCGTTCTGGGTATTACGCTTGACAGGCTCGGGATTACGGAACAGGACCGGCAAATCCTGCGAGAAACCATGCCCCTCGGCGATGATCTGGATAGCGCCTTCGAAGATGTTTGGAATGAAGAACCGCGAACAAACGGCAAACTCGGTGATACGGTTCCGCCGGAAGATATTCGTGAAGCACCGACCGTTCCGCCGCTCGACGAAGTCCAAACGCATCAGCCATTAGACAGCGCTCCGCCTTCTACAGATTCAGTTCCGCTTACGAGAGCTCTGCCCGATTCGGTGGACAAGCCGGACAGGCCCGCTCCGGTCAGTATGCCTTTGGTCAAAAAAACGACTCCTGGTCCGCAATCCGGACGTTCCTACTCAAGCAGGAAATCGCCTTTCAACCAAACGGCCAAATGGGAACTGGACCCAAAAATCAAACGCCAATTGAAGGATGAGATGGAGAGGCTACACAAAGCGGACAGCGATTCCACCACACAAAAACCGGCCGTGAAACCGCCACCTCGTCCTCCCAATCCTTACAAGGGATAACGCCTTTCGCGCACTTTATGACAGGCGCAATAAATCGCGCCCCTACATCAAAGCCCCGTAACGGTTTAACCGAAGCGGGGCTCTTTTTTACAAAAAAAATACGGAAACCGCGCCCCTACGGCTACACCTCCGGATAAATCTGATTGCCGTCTTCGTCGAATAAAGAAATCGCCTGAACCGGGCAGGATTGCGCGGCTAAAAGAATTGTATCATCATCCGCTCCTTTGGCATCAATTATTATGGCCTTATTATCTTCGTCCAGCTGAAATACGCCAGGCGCAACCGTTACACACGGACCGGCGCCGATACACAACTCGCGATCAACTACGATTTTGGAAATTTTGATTGGTTTTTTTTCTGGCATATTATTCGCAATATTTTTCACGATAAAATCTAATTAATTGTTCAACTTCGGGCAGGCATGACGGATCACCGGTTCCGACCTTGGTTCTGGCTTGCACTTTTTCGAGCGTATCCGCACCTTCCAGCACTGCATCTTCAATATCCTGGTCTGTAATTTTTAAAACCTTATCGATAATCCGGCCATGTTCGATTTCAATTTTATCAGGCTCATTGTTTCGACGATACCAATCATTTACTGCCGCACGTAAAGCTTTGTCACCTAAAACCGAACAGTGAATTTTTCGAGCCGGTAATCCACCGAGGCGCTCTAAAATATCCTGTGGCCGTATCTCACGCGCTTCATCCAAAGTTATACCACCATTCTCTGTAACCATGACTGAGAGCATTGATGTCGAGGCAATAGCCGAACCACAGCCAAATGTTTTCCATTTAAAATCTTTAATGCGATGCGACTCGGGATCAACTTTTATCCATATTTTCATGACATCACCGCAAGCTGGACTACCAACCATACCCATGGCTGCATCCTGGTAGTCCGCTTCATCGGTCATAAAATTCTGCGGATTAAAAAAATGTTCCTTGACCGCGTCGCTGTAAAACCAACCAGCATCTCCTAGCGGAGTCGTGACATCGCCCTGCCTAGCATTTTTTGACGGTTTGGATATTAAATCAGACATAGTTCGTATAGCGTATTTCGTATCAAGAAAAATACTTCATGTCCAAATTCAGTGGACTCATATGACGCAATTTTGCAATTATCTCCGGCATGACTTTGAGTACTTGCTCCACGTCGCTCGCCGTTGTCTGCCGGCCCAGAGTGAATCGCAAAGAGCCATGTGCCGCCTCATAAGGCATGCCGGTCGCTAATATTACATGCGACGGATCAAGCGAACCGGAGGCGCAGGCAGAGCCTGTCGAAGCATAAATACCTTTCGCATCAAGATATAAAACCGCGGCCTCACCTTCGATATCCAAAAATGTTACGTTAACATTGTTTGGCAAACGCTTTTCAGTATGACCATTGAGTCGCGTTTTTGGAATCTTGAGTAGCCCATGGATCAGACGATCACGCAAGGCAATTAGACGCGCGTTTTCTTTCTCCTTTTTACGCTCGGCTATTTCCAGGGCTTTTGCCAAACCGACTATACCGGGCATGTTTTCTGTTCCGGATCGCAAGCCTTTTTCCTGACCGCCGCCAAAAACGAGCGGCTCGATCTTGATACCGCGTCGGATAAACAAAAGACCCACGCCTTTAGGGCCATAAATTTTTGAACCGTTCAAAACCAAAAGATCCGCATGAAGCTTTTGAACATCTTGATCGAGCACGCCAGCCGCCTGACAGGCGTCGGTATGAAAAATCGGAAAAACAGTTTTTAATTCCTTACGATGTTTCAAGATAATTCGTCCGATATCCGCTATCGGCTCAATGGTGCCGATTTCATTATTCGCATACATGATCGAAACGAGTATCGTGTCAGGTCTTAATGCTTTTTTAAAATCATTAACCGACACCAAACCTGATTTGTCGACCGGTAAAATAGAAAGATCTATCTCTCCTTTCTTTTGCAGATGCTTTAGCGGTTCTAAAACCGAGTGATGTTCAATGGCGGAAGTAATAACATGTTTTCCGTGGCCTTGATTCGCATGGACGGCACCTAAAAGCGCCAGGTTATTAGCCTCGGTTCCACCTGACGTAAAAATCAACTCATCTGAATGGGCGTTTAAAATCTTGGCGATTTCAACGCGCGCCACATCTAACGCACGCTTAGCCTCAACTCCTGGACTATGGAATGACGAGGGATTAGCAAAAATCCTGTCAGTATACGGCTGCATAGCCTCACCAACCTGAGAGTCGAGCAGTGTAGTAGCCGCATTATCCAAATAAATATTTTTCATGAGAGATTTACCAATGACTATAATTGCGAACCAGGAGCGAGTCAACGCTCCGTGATAAAACGCAAAACCTCGCCAAAGCATCTTTAGTTTTTAAGATGTCAGACGAGGTTAGAAGCGAGATGATTCTTGAAACCCTGCCCGCTCTTGCTCCAATCTCTAGTTTTCTGCACATACACTAGTGCGAATCTCCAGGTAAGAAGAACAGCAAATGATGTAAATTAATGTTAATCCGCAAAAAAAATCAAGTCCGAACAGCATTGTACATTTTTAATTTCTTTGAAATACGCAGAGAATTGGTTAATACGCTAACGCTCGACATGGCCATAGCAAAAGCGGCAATCATTGGGTTCAATAACCCAAAGGCCGCCAAAGGAATTCCGATGGTATTATAAATAAAGGCCCAAAATAAATTCTGCTTGATGATCCGAAAGGTTAAACGCGAAAGCTTGATGGCATAAACCGCTTTTTCCGGAGAACCACCCATAATCACGATCTGCCCGGTGGCAATAGCTACATCAGTACCCGTACCGACAGCGATACCAAGATCGGATTCGGCTAAAGCAGGCGCATCATTCAAACCATCGCCGACGAACGCGACCTTTTTTCCGTTTTCTCGCAAAATTTTAATCTGTCCGGCTTTTTCCAGCGGTGAGACATTAGAAAAAACCGTTTCAATGCCAAGCGAAGTCGCCATACTCTCAGCAGTAACTTTATTGTCACCGGTTATCATTATCGTCTCAAGTCCCATGTCTTTTAAGCTCTGTACCGCCTCCTTGGCACCTGCTCTGGCAGGATCACGAGCCGCAATAAGCCCCAACAAAACTCCTTCCAGAGCAACGGCAATCACCGTCTTGGCATCAAAGCACATAGCTTCGACTTGATGCGACACTTGTTCTGACAACGAGATGCCTTGCTCGCTTAAAAATTCCGGTTTTCCCAATAAAGCTCTTTTTCCATCGATCAATCCCGATACTCCTTTGCCTGGAATCGCAAAAACACTTTCTGTCTGCAGCAAAGAAATATTCTTCTCCTTGCTTGCTTGCAACACGGCTTTTGCGAGCGGGTGCTCTGAAGCATTTTCCAGTGAGGCGGCTGCAGCTAATAATGATCTCTCATCACCGACAAACGGAACGATATCAGTTATCTGTGGACTACCTTTGGTTAAAGTTCCGGTTTTATCAAAAACTACAACCTCAATATTTCTTGCCGCTTCAAGCGCAGCACCATCCTTAATCAAAACTCCATTTTTAGCTCCGGCTCCGGCACCGACCATGATAGCCGCCGGCGTCGCCAGACCTAAAGCGCAAGGACAGGCTACGATAAGAACCGCGACCGCGTGAGTTACGACAGCTCCAGGAGCGGCTCCCAAAAAAAACCAAACAATCGCTGTAATTACTGAAGACAAAATAACGGCTGGTACAAAAATACCGGATATCCTGTCTACCAATTTTTCAACCGGTGATTTGTTGGATAACGCATGCTCAACCGTCGCCACAATGGCATCAAGTACGGATTTACCAGGCATGACGGTTACCCGCATTGTGAAAGTTCCTCGTCCATTTATGGTTGCTCCGTAAACTTTATCTCCGGTTAATTTTTCTACCGGCATGGATTCACCGGTCAGCATTGATTCATCAATCGTTGTTGCTCCGGATATGACCTCGCCATCCATCGGAATACTTTCGCCCGGTTTAACCAAACATAAATCGCCTGGTTTTAAATTTTTAGGATCAATGTCTTCCTGCAAATTATCTGATTTAAGTCTGTGAGCTAATTTTGCATTTAAATTTAATAACAACTGGATAGCCGAGCCCGCCTTCATGCGCTGACGCGATTCAAGCCACTTGCCGAAAAGCAACAAAACCACGATAAAACCTGCGACTTCAAAATAAATTTCTTTAGGTCGTCCTGCAAAAAATGCATACGTACTCCAAAGGAGCGCTGAGCCGGTACCGACCGTGACCAACGTGTCCATGTTGGCACGAAAATGTTTCAACTCGTTGTATGTGCCTTGGTGAAATTTCCTGCCAAAAAAAACCACCAGAAACCAAGCCGATACCATATTCATTGCTCCCCAAACAGAATAACCACCGACTGAACCCAGACCAGGCGTGATAAACATGCTTACGAGTAGCGGCGCTATAAACAAAAACGCTAATGCTAAACCCGATGATTTAATATCACCGCCACGATTCATCTCTTTCATCCCACGAGACTCCTGATCTCCGAGAGATGATAAAACCGGCTCATAACCGTTTTTACGAATAGCTTCGGCCAATGATTCAGGTTTAGCAATATTTTCATCATAATCAACTACGGCTCTTTCCGTAGCATAATTAACCGCGGCTTTCTCTACCCCATCTACGGCACGCAAAGCCTGTTCGTTCGTTATCGCACAAGATGCACAATGCATTCCTTTGATAGGGATAGTGATGGTTTTCATACTAGATGACTTTAAAACTACCACGGATCATGCCCATACTGCATGAAAAAGCGATGGTTCCAATTTTTTCCGGAGTAAAATTAATAACATTCGCTCCTTTGGTTAAATTTTTTGAAATATTAAGTTCGCGCGAAACCAACGTTTGATTGCAACCGCTTAAATCCTTAGCATCAATCTCCCATCTGACGGGTATGCCTTTTTTAAGAGTAAAGGCGCTAGGTGAATAACCAGTACTCGTCACTTCCATCTTAATGACCTGAATATTTGAATCAGAATCTTGAGACGTAGTTTGCGTCGTACTGATTTTTGAATTTATCGAAGGCAGAGTTACACCAAAAATCGTCAGTCCGGAATTAATCTGCATCAAGGCAAAGAGGAACATGACCGCTCCGGCTGCTAATTTTAATGCCCTGTTCTTTAAAACTGCATTGGCCGCAAGCGAGGTCAAACCAAGTAAAACGGGTAACGTCCCCAGAGCGAAAGCTAACATAATATACGCACCCCTAATCCATGACGAAGACGCCAACGCTAAAGCCTGTGCTGTTTGCGTGAAGCCGCATGGCAGAATAAAAGTCAGAGCACCGACCGCAAACGGCACGATACTTCCCGGGCGTTTACGTAATTTATCAGCTAAAGAATGAGCTCCGGACGGAAACCTGATACCAAGCTTCGAAAGCGATGGTGCTAAATCCAACATATTCAAAGCAACGACTACAAAACCAACACCTAAAACAAGAGCAAACAGACCATACCAAGCCGGAGAATAAGTCGGCAGTAAATTGCCAATTGCCCCCAAAAGCGCACCACCTAAAACAAATGTTACCAGTCTGCCGGTATGCATCAGTACGGTTTTCCGTCTTGATTTTGTTTCCGCGCTATAAGCCAGCATGAACCCTCCGGTGGTCGCTAAGCAACTTGATACCGAAGCTAAAAGCCCAAAAAGAAACACCGCTCCGAACGAAGCTCCTACCGATATTGACGGAAGCGAATTTCTGAAAGATCCAAAAACTGCGACAAACAACAAAACGCAAAGCAATGCCACGACGGCTCTAATCAAACGCTTCTTGTAAGGCAATAAATTACCGGGCATCTCACAACCATCAGGATATAAAATATACCCATGAGCCGAAAGCTGATCATTAATCAAATTTAAATCAGGTTCTTTGGCATCATCGCTTAAACGTACTGCGGCTTTAGCTGATTTAAGCGATACCTCTACCTCCCTAACTCCGGGGAGATCGTTTAGAGCATTGCTTATTAGGCATTCGCACGAAACGCAGTGCATACCGCTGACTCTCCAGACTTTTACTCGTGACATATTTTTGTATTTATAGTATTGATTAATTTCGTACTCGGAAGTATTACCCAAAAGCCCTATAATGACAGTATGTTAATGAAATCATACTGTTGTCAATTTATAAGTTATTTGGCTAATCTAGCATAAACAATCTGGATCGTTATGGAGAAATCCGGTTTTAAATACCTATTTTTCTTACTGGCTTTATGCCTTTTCGGAAGTGGCTGTGTCGAACAACCGCCGCTTTTAAAGGCGGCTGAACCTTTTATCGCCAAAGAAACTCCACCTGCCACGAAGCAAGGTTTCGGTAAACTACCCACGATTCAATATCCTCGTTGTACAGCTAAAGTTACGCTGTCCGGCGATTTTCCAAAACTTCCGGATACTATAACCGTATTAAAAGTTAAACGCGGTTCGCCGAATGATACGGAATTGCAAAATATCGCCGCAGCCATTAGCATCCCACAAAGCGTTATCGGCGATCAGCAAGCGGACCGCGATCTAACTTTAAACTGGAAAGATGCCAAAGGCGTGAGCTGGACTTATGTTGCATCAAAAAAACTGCTCACGTTCACGACCGAAAAAAATGTAAATAAAACGATAACAGTCTCAAAGCTACCTGAAAACGAAAAAATTACTTTAGTCGCTTCAGACTTTTTACGCGACATGGCTTTTGACTTGACTGATTTCGCCGAAGCCCAAGTCGTGCCAGATTGGAATGAATGGCAAGCGAAATCAGAGACCGGAAAAAAATGCTTGGACGCGCGCGGCTTAGCGGTACTTAAAGATGCTCTAAAAAAATTGACGCCGTTTACAATTAACTTGCCTGATCTAGCATCAAAAAACAATTCTCGTTGCGTGGATTTCGAATATCCTGCCGAACAAATTGTCAGGTATGCCAAAAAAACTGATGGCCGTATGATAATTAAAAAGAATGGAAATCCGGTCTACGGCATCGAGTTAGCTGTTGATATGACGACCGGCGCTGTCACCGAAGGAAGAATAGAATTGCCGTCAGAACCGGAAAAATCGGACTACCCGGCATTGACCAAGCCGCTGGTCGACGATCTTTTAAACCAATGCGGCTTATCGGGCGCCTCTGGAGAATTAAATTTAAATAAATTCGACTACGAATATTTGCTTTACGAAGATACGAAAGACGATTCTGGAAAAACGCTACTCATACCATCGCTTGTTGCCAGTGGAATCCGTAAACAAGAAAATGGAGAAACGGAAGATTACAAGGTCGTGGTACCATTAATCGAGCGTCAATAATGTTAAAAAATAAAATAAAAAGTTTGCGCTTTCCCTTGGCGTTTAGTCTTAGCTTAGCGGTTGCCCTAGCATTTCTAGCTGCTTTGCTTTGGTATTCAGCACCGACGGGCTACAGATGGCTTGGTTGTACAATTCAAAATTCAAGTGATACCGCAGTTTATTTTTCATATTTAAAACAAGGTGAAAACGAGCATTTATTGCTTTCCAATCTTTTTTCCGTGGAACCGACCATGAAGCGTTTTGACGCTGTCTGGTCTCTTCTAGGAACGCTTTCGATGCTTCAAATCCATCCGATAATAATCCACGAGTCGGCTCGCACCTTTTTTTCTATTATTTTGGTTTTCGCTGTTTATTTCATGGCGAAAAAAACCGTCGATAACGAACGGGATGCCAGACTGGCAACTATACTCTGCTTTGCCGGCGTCAGCACGGGCTGGATCCATTCCATTTACTTATCCATCTACGGTCTCTGGACGCCCACGACGTATTCCTCTCCGGATCTCATGACCGAATTTTCGCTCGGTCCGCTGGTTCTAGGAGGAGCTCATGCCATTCTCTCACTCGCTTTACTTATTACCGCTTTACGTTTGGTCTGGGATGCATTTTCGGAATTGTCATTAAAAAAATCGGCCCTCGCTTCATTATTTTTATCACTACTCCTACTTTTTCATCCATATTTTATTTTTGTTTTTGCAATATTTTCGTTTATAGCGATCATCCATTCGCGATCCTGGTCAGCTCCTAAACAAACGGCCTTTCTTCTGCTTC
The DNA here is from genome assembly GCA_043818395.1 of Patescibacteria group bacterium. Classification (GTDB taxonomy): domain Bacteria; phylum Patescibacteriota; class Patescibacteriia; order 2-12-FULL-60-25; family 2-12-FULL-60-25; genus JBDRFZ01. Next base: position 14,731 of record JBDRFZ010000030.1, on the reverse strand, counting down.
CTCTTTTAGTAAGCTTATTACCAGCCGCAGCGGTTTATATCCCGCTTTATTTCGATAAAATATTTTATACCCATTATACCGTGGTCAATATCCTGCCGTTGGCACCCTGGAGCATGTGGCTAATCACGATATTGCCATTCATCTTGGCGATTATCTGGAGAATCAGAAAAAAGATACGTTTAACTGCAAAGGAACATTGGCTCTTGGCCTGGATCGCATCCGTTGCCATCTGTTTAATTCTACCGTTACCATTCAAACGCAAACTGACTGAAGGTTTGAATATTTCGCTCGTCATGCTGACTCTGCCGGTCTGGCTGGCTATCCGTGACTGGATTTGGAACAAGCCATCTAGAACCATTAATATTCTGATGTCCGGTATTTTTATTTTGGGCGCTTCACTTTCACCCCTGCACCTTCTTACAACACAGCTAGCCTGGGCGTCTAACCCGGAAAATCGCCACTGGTTTTACCAGCCGTATGACGTATTTTCAGCCTGGAATTTTTTAAACATGCGAGCCGATGATTCTTCCGTCATCATCTCTGACGACAAGTGGATTAATATGTGGACGCCGGCATATTCCAGCAAAACGGTTTACGTCGCGCATGACCATGAAACTCCGGATTATTTAAGAAAACGTGAAGAATGGAAACGGTTGACCACGAGCCAAGATGAAGACGAAGTACGCGAATTACTTGCCACGCTTCCGATTACAGATATTATAATTACCGATACGAACCAAGATACGATTTTAAACAAATCCCTCTCCGCAGAAAATTGGCACCAGCCTTTTGAATCCGGAACCATCAAGGTATTTACAAGAGATAAATAAATCGATTTTTGTAAGCGCTTTTCAGCGTGCTATGCTTGGGTATCATTATGCCAAAATCAATCGCTTTTTTGGGGGCTGGAAACATTGCCACGGCGCTCGCCGTAATTTTGGCCAAACACGAAATACCCATCCGGCTCTATAGCATCGAAGACGCCGTGACAAGGGAAATCAACCTTCGACACCGAAATACAAAGTATTTGAAGGGGATTAATTTACCCAAAAATATCAGCGCCTGCGCACATCCATCCGAAGCGCTTAAAGATGCGGAAGCGGTTATCATTGCCGTGCCAAGCCACGCCATCAAAAAAGTCATGGAGCTTTCAGCGCCACATTTCGAACAAGATTCCACTATCGGTTGCATAACTAAGGGATTGGATCCGATAACACTAAAACCCATTGCTTATACGGTTACCGCATTACTTCCAAAGAATCTCAAAAAAAACTTGTGCGTCATCGGCGGTCCGGCGGTAGCTATGGAGTTAGCCATCAAGAAACCAGCAGGACTTATTTTAGCCGGTGAAATGAAACCTAAAATCCACTTGAAAAAATTATTGGAAAATGAGAATCTTCGCATAGCCATATCATCGGATTTTATGGGTGTAAGCATGGCCATGGCTCTAAAAAATATTTACGCCGTCCCACTCGGCCTGTGCGACGGACTCAATTACCCGACCAATACCAAGGCTATGGTAATAACCGCTGCTTTGGATGAAATGTCACGAATATTAAAAGCAATCGGTGCAGAACAAAAAACTACTTTCTCTCTGGCCGGACTGGGCGATCTTCTGGTAACAGGCTTGTCACCGCATGGCCGCAATAGGACTTATGGCGAACGCTTGGTTTATGCCAAGACGCGCGATCCGCAAAAACTCGGTTTAATGACCGTCGAGGGGATACCTAGCTGCTTTTTGGGGATAAAACTCGTAAAAAAGCTAAAACTAGAAGCGCCGCTACTACGAACTGTGGCCCGATGCCTATCGGCAAAAAAACACTTCGAAAAACCTTTTTTAAACTATTTAAAGAATCTTAAATTTTCCTAATATGAAAATTCCATCTTCGTTGCAAAAATTTCCACAACCTACTTTAATCGTCACGAGCGATTCAATTATTGCTAAATTGTTTTTAGCCGGCGGTGACAGCTTTGAGGAGCTAGACAGCGTAGCCGAGCCTCGTGAAAATAAGCAGGACAGCGAAGGCTACTTCGCATCAGCTGACGAATCACGTCATGGCGATCCGGCAGCTGATTCGGATGATACGGCCAGGTTAAAAACATTCGTTAAAAAAATTGTGGAACAAATTGAGGATTTGGTGGCGCACCATGGCATAAAAAAAATCCATCTCATTATGCCGGCTGAAGTTGAACATAAACTTTCCCAGGAAATATCCAACCAGGCCGGAGAAAAAATCGGAAAGAAAATTCATCACGATGTCATGAAGGAGGATGCTGTGAAGATTTTAGAGAGAATATTGAACGATTGAAGCGTCACTCAGCAGGTCTCGTCCAAACCCCCGTGATATATGAAGTCGTATTGCTCGGATCGGCGCCGTATTTGGTTGAAATCGAATGATCAATGGACAGAAATGTCGGTTTAATTTTTTGCTCCAAAAATACCCCGTCCAGAACAGCCATGGCCGCGCCGTTATCCAAATAGTCGTCATCCGCTTTAGCGAGTTCAGAAAAATTTAAGGTCTTTAACCAATCAAGTGTAACTTTGTCATTTTTTAAAGCTTGTTCTGTTGGTAGATAGTGGCTCATGTCAGATGAAATAATAATGATCGTGTTTTGATCGACAAGACGGGAAAGCGCTCGGCCGAAATTAAGCAATTCGTCTTTCATTGCATTCCCGCGTACGGCAAACGGTACGATCAAAGCGCTCGGAAATTCATGATGAATAAACGGCACGAGCGCGCCTACACCGTGCTCTTTTTCGAACATGGTCCCATTATCTACAACCAAGAGATTTCGTTCGACTAGCAGCTCGACAAACGAAGTGTCGACGTAAACCGGGCCGTCAGGCGTAGCGTAAGGACGTAAATGCGTAGTTATGGAACCACGGCCGGCTTTATTGTGGTCCGGTGAAATTATCACAACACGATCAATTTTTTGATTAATTGATTTTAATGACGCAAAAAATTCGACAATTAAAGTCTGCGCCAGCGCATGATGATTGACGAGACCGGCGATGACGAAGCCTTTTATCTTTGTCGTGGATTTTTTTTGAAAAGCGTTTTGAAAATTAACCTCGTCATAAAAATCCCGCGTTTGGATTATTTCGTCATTCGTATAACTTGTCACGATTGCAGTATCGCTACTAGCTGGATTAAACGCATCCAACACCGTGTTCCCGTTTTCCCGATACTGCGATCGGAACAAGTCGCGAGAATAGCGAAGGTCATCGCTCAACCTTGTTTGACGTGGAAATACAAACAACAGCTTCCAGCCCAAGACGGCGACCAAAATGGCCGCCGTCATGAGCATCCCCGCTTTTACGAGAATAGTAAAATCTTTTCTTTTCATTTAATGGTGACAGTAATCTTCTCTTCTGGTTTGGAACTTAGAGCTGCGACCGAAGGCGCTTCTTCGCTTTGCATGACGGCTGGTTCAGTCGTGTAAACTCCACGTGCTACGACGCGAGCCTGATAAGTGATTTCTTTTTCAACCTGCTTATTAGCATTGTATGGTTTGCAAATTATAAACGAGACCTCATTGCCCTGTCTGGTGCTTGGATACCAATCACCTTCATACCAACTATATGGATTAAAATACACACTAACCGAAGGCGCTAATCCTGCCGGTAAAAAATCACGGACATGATAGCAACCGTCTTGGGCGGTTTCGGCCCAACTTATATTTAACTTAACAAGCACCGTATCGCCTTCTGTTAAATTATCCAGACTAGATCCGTCGAGTCTGGAAAAAGATCGTCTCAGGGAAATGTCCGGACTGATTTTTGGCAAAGATGTAACAGATCTTGTGAATACAGCCATGGCCGGACCATCAACTTTAGTGATGACAAATTTCTTGGCTTCTTCGGCGGTCAGTACTACATTTTTCGACCAACCATTTTCAAGTTTAATATTTTCCTCACCGTTACCTACGCTGTATGCAAGCGAAACATCCTTGCCTGACGCGGCAGGAACGGCTAATTTCAGATACGTAATTCGATCAAGATCCGTAAATGCATCCTGATCCCAATTTTTATTTAGCCAAGCGTTCATTTTAGGCGCAGCAGGATCTCCTAAAACCCAGGCTATCCCGGCAGCTTCAGCAGTAGCTTCTATATTGAACCTGGATTCCTTATCATCGACTCGTAAATACACCAGGTCGTCGTTTTCCTCCGCTTTGATCATCAATTTTTGAAAAATTACTCTAGCCGCCTCTGTGTCGCCAGCCGCGTTTAAGCCTCGTATTAAGGCCAATTCTTCGTGCCAATTCAGGTCATCAATTTGAGCTAACGATTGAAGCCGCAAAAGCACGGGTTCGCCGAGCGCGGCCAAACCGGAAAGGGCGTACACTCCCTCTTCACGTGATAGATCCTGATTTTGTACCGCCTCCCAAAAATATTTAGCCATTAAATTCTTATCAAACTCGTCCGGAGCGATAGCTGCCACCTTAGACGTAAGTTCCATTTCTTCTGACGAATAAGGGAGAATGCCCAGGCCTCCGGATTGCCGCTGATAACGTAATAGCGATTCATCTTCTTTTTTCTCAAATTTCTCGTCAAAATAATTCGTGAGCATGGCGCGCGCGAGTTTCCCGGCTAATTGCGATTCCAATCTCTCCCGCCATGAATAAGACAGGCCATGCAGAGCGGGTAAAAATTGGGCCCTTGTCTTTGGCACGAACGAGACGATCACTTCGCGGGACTCTCCGGTATCCGGTAAGCTCGTACCCGGGCCAAGTTCGGTCTGTACGGTTTCATCACGTAAAAACTTAGATGATACGACGTTAATTTTTTTCTCGAATGCATCCGAACCGTTTTGTCCTTTTACCCGGATGATCAAAGAGTGTTCGCCTGTCGGTAAACTACTGATTCCCAAATACGTTGATGAACCAGCTACGCCGTCAACAGTTTCGTTCTTTAAGCCCAAGGTCGGAGCGTCAACGCTGAATGTAACTTTCTCCCCGGTCTTCAAACCGATACCGTAAGCTCTTAATTTTAAAACGGGTTTATCATCTATAATTAAAGACTGGGGTACAACTACGTCAACAAAAACAGGTTTAGTTACCGGTAGAGCAAGACGGTTGTTTCCGGCATAGCGTTCCGGCGTCATGGCAATCGACGTAACACGCCAGCGCGTCAGGTTGTCGGGCAAATTGATTTCGACATCCGCTTCGCCTTTGTCCGAAGCAGTAACAACTTCGAAAGCGGCGGTATCCTTAAAATTGCGGCGTATTTGATCTCCACCACCACCACCGCGTTCTGCGCCACCCATGCCTTCGGGTTGTGTTTCGTGAGAAATTTCATGAAGGATTATGCCGTCACCGACCGAAGAATACAACGAGACCAGCGGATCTTCGTTCACGGACAAGTAAGTAGTATCAAAAACCGCCTCATCGACTACACTGAAAGCGATACGCGCTTTGGCTGCCGGTTTTCCTTCCAGTGTTGTCGCCAAAACATGCAATTTTGCTTTTGCCCCAGGCGAATAAGAGGCATGGTCAGAAGTAATAACGAGTTTAAGTTTGCGATCCTGACTATCGAAGTACACATCATGGGTACATTCTACGAAACTACCATTAAGATATGCGATCCCATAAATACGAAGATTGGGCACCAATTCATTCGTATACTCAAAATTATACGTCGGATTATTCGTAACACTAACATCACGTATGCCGAGATGAGCCTGCAGAAATAAATAAGACGGGTCTGCGGTCGTAGGCATTAGTTCTTCATTTTTTCGAAAACTGAGAGAAACTTTTTCTCCGAGATGATAGTTTCCATCCTGTTGATCAGTTTTATTTGAATCAAGCGATATTCCGGTGCTCGCGTATTCAAAGCGGCGATACCATCCTTTGGCAAAATATGTAACCGCATGATCTTCGGCTCCCTGATCATCTTTGATCGTAGCAATCGCTCGGTAAGAAACATCGTCGCCAGACATGTCAAACTGCATACTGGCTTTACCGGAAGTGTCAGTCGTTAAATTTATATTTCCGACCTCGCGTTCTTTTCGTTCATAACGATAAGATGGATAAACTTTTTTATCTATAAAATCGTAGTATGTGCCGATTTGGACTTTCTCCCAATGCGTCTCGATTATCTTTCCCGTAATCCGCTTGCCACGTAGTGCATCCCCTAAAACATTCCACTCATTTTCATTCTGCGTACGCGAAAGATCCACTTGACGCGCCGTAAACGCAATCGTGGCCTTATTATCCTGGATTTGGGTTTTCGCCTCTAACGAAGCCCGTGAATTCCAAACATTAACCGATGCTATGGCGAGTATTTGTGCTTCTTCACCTTCGGTCGGTCTCACCTCAATGCTCAATCCCCCGTAAGAAGGGCAATAATAATTCGAAACGTATGGATCGCATTTTTGTTGTTGTGTCGGAAGTTTAAAGCTAACCATACCGTCATCGTCAGTAACAAGCGTCATTTCGGTATGATTGGAAACATTACCATAAGTCCTGAGTGCAACCTTCAAATTCGTCATGGGAGTTCCATCGTAAAACGAAGCTTTCACCTGGCCCTCAATCGACTCGCCGGCATAAACAGCTTTTTTGGAAGTAATCACTTCGAGCGTATATGAAGGTTTTTGAAAATCACGAATTTCTACGTATTGACTGGAAAGTACGCGACCGTCTTTTTTCAAGTCTAGGTTGTAATAACCGGAAGCTAAGCTCGACCAATCAAGCGAAGCCTTAAAGAATCCATTCTCATCCGGGATAACGTCCACGCTGCTGTAGGATTTATTTTTTTCTGCTTCAAAAAAATCGTAAATTCCGTTTCTAGTCAGTTCAAAAGTTAAACCACTCACCGCAGATTGAGAAGTTCGACCCTGGACGACGCCATAGGCAAGCGCACGGTCAGTAGGATGATAAATAGGCCTGTCTACATAAAGATAAGAAACATTTTCATCAGATAGCCCTGCGCTATCGTTATAACCATAATCCCAAAAACTATAACCCCGCTCGAGTCTGATCAGAGTTTCGAGATCGCCTTGACCTAGTTTAACAATCACAGCCGATCTTGTGCTGGTCGCAACCACTTCCGTAGGAGTAACGAATTTTACCACGCCATTCGCATCGGTTTTTGTTTTTGTGTCTTTAAAAGCTACCGGCAATTCACTGAGCGGCCTATTGGTTTCCGTATTCACAGCCCAGAGAACGGTATTAACATTATCTGCAATCGCATAAGTTGCGACTTTCGTACTTTCCAAATAAAACCAAGTAGCCACACCGTCTTTGGGTGCAATCTGCATAACATAATGCCCCTGCGGCAAGCCTTGCTGCATAACTAAATAACGCTGATATTCCCTCTCTTCTATTACAGCGCTGATCTCAGCTGTTTTATTTTTGGCGTATTTGGCAAATACATCACCGCGGTTCCTAGTTACGCCAGCGAACTCCGGAATTTTACTTTCTTCAATCAACAAATCCGTAGCTTGCTCCGCGCTTAATCTGTAAGCAATGACCGGAATATCAGAAATGCCTCCTATTTCGTAATACCAAGTCGGTACCGCAATCTCTTTGCCGGGCGATGCAACAACGATACTGGTCGAAGGATGTATCTCGACTTTACGCGCCCCATTCATCGCTTGATTAAGCGGCTCTGTTTCGAATCTGACAACAACATCCTTCAAAAGAACGCTGTCGCTGTTCGCTATCTTGAAACCTTTTTTCAGGGTAGCAATGTAAATCCGCCCATATGCGAGCGGTTTGTTCGGAACAAACGCTAGGCTTCGGCCATGAGCTTCGAATCTACCGTCAACTTTAGGTTCAATCGTAAAAGAAGATGTGGCGTCTTCCCAACCCATCATGGACATCGTAAATTCAATCGAGCTGTTGACCGGAACCGACGCCGTATCCGATCCAGGTACGGACGAAGTGACGCGAAAAATATTTTTCGTTTGGAAAGCCCATGAAAAATCCCGATTAATTACTGTGCCGTCATTTTTTTCGATAGCTGTCGCTAATTTGAATTTATAAACTTTTCCGGACAAGAGCGGTTCGGCCGGAGTAACTAAAAATTTATTTTCGCTTAAAGATTTTACGTTTACAGCAAGCGCCGCAGGGCTCGGATCAGAAGCTGAAACTGGAGGCATAACCACCAAGTGTTTAGCGATATCATCGCCCGTAACCGGAATACTCGAAGTAACCACAAAACCGGATTGGATATCCATTCCAGCAGCATCCTGATTTTCCGCTATGACACTAAAAGCATCACCAGCATGGGCTTCAGGAATAACAAACCGCGGTACAACCTCCATTAGTCCAGCCATCTGTTTTATCGGTTGATTCATGGGTCCTGAATAAACTATTACCAATAAAGCCAAGGATGCGACCGCGGCCGCCGTACCAACCACCCAGGCATACCATGGGATCATACGATGTGGACCAACCTTCTCCGTCGGAATAGGAGCTGCCTTAGACGCCTCGCTGACCGCTTCTGCCCGTTTTAATGTTTCTGATGTTTTTTCTGTCATAGTAATTAATTTATCGCGAGTTGCACTGGCTACGACCGGATCCAACCGATCAGCATTGGAAGAAGCCTCGCGATTTAATGCTTCCGCCACTTTTGATAACGGTTTTAAATCGCGTATATTACACTCTCGTCCGGTTTTCAATGACTCCTCCAAAAACTCGGCATTTTTTTCGTGATTAGTATTCATACGTGTAATTTTAGTAAATGTTTACGCAATCTGCCCAAGGCGCGGTAAACCAAAACCGCAACATGATTAGAACTTATACCCAAAGAATCCGCTATTTCCGCCGCTTCTAGCTGACCAAAAAAACGTAAATTAAGAATTTCCTGATCACGTTCTGATAATATTTTCATGCCCTCGCGAATTTTTTCAGCTGTTAAATTCAACTCAACGTTCCAGGCCGGGTCGTCCGCTGATGGTAAAATAAATTCTTCATTATCGAGAGCCGTATTATAACGAGTCGAAGCCTTGCGCCAATGATCGATCAAGGAATTGGAAGCGATGCGAAAAAGCAGAGCTGAAATCTTTACGTTTTGCCATTCGATTTTTTCTCTGGATTCTAAAAATTTAACGAAAGTCAGCGATACCAAATCTTCGGCCGTCTCTTTATGGCCGCAGCGTTTAAGCAAAAAAGCGTAAATAGTATCAGCATATTTATCGAATATCGGCCCGATTTGTTTGGGATCCTGCTTGAATGCTTCGAGCATCCTGCGTTCTTCATCCAGAACCGAATCCGTGTTTTGACCGTTTGGCATGGGTATAAACGTTAAACTTAATATATTATGACAGAGTATGATAAAAATTACTTTTTTTGAGTCAAAGATTTTAAACTTATAAAGAATCGATTTTTTTAGCGAGATGCAAATCAGTAGTCGTTATTCCCGACGCTACTGGAGACGACAAGGTCACAGTCAAACGGTTGTTTTCTACATGAAGTTCTTCAGGAGGATGCTCGGCGATCCCGCTGATTTGCGATATCCTGTTCAGATAATTGATAGCCTCGCCAGCATCCGCGAACTCATAAGTTTTTATTAATTGTCTTTTTTCATAATTCCAGCCCGGTAGTTCGGTGACTTCTGATTTTACTCGAGCAGGCGTAAGTGCGGTTTTATAATAAATACTTTCTGCCGTAAGATGTCCGATACTGAAAGCAAAACCACCCACAAAAACCATGATTATCGGCTCAAGAAATATGTAAGTTAAAATCCATGAACCGTACAAAATCGGCGCTACATATAAACCAATAACGCCGTATGAAAAAACCGCCAAGACAAACCAAAAAATAGTTTTCCTTTTATTCCACCAGACGATCACGATCTCAAGTGCGATAGATATTAAAAAAATAAGACTCATCAATAAAAAAAATATCGGTGAATCCATACCATATGCATTACGGCCGAAATTTAACACCAGGGCCATAGTATAAAAATATAAAACCGCGACTATCAATAAAGCATCTTTGATATTTTGCAGGTTTTGTAATGAAATACGCATCGCGGATATTATACCCCGATTTCATTTAACTTATCTTAAATACGCAAAAGCCCTCACGCTTTCTCGCATGAGGGCTCTGTAGTAAGTAAATGCTAGGCCGCCGATCGTTGCCGTGAATTTCTTACGGTTGACGACCGACTAGATCGGCTGTAATGATCCTCGGGAAGACACCCCAGGATTTCGGGGACCTGTTCGCGGTACACGAGCCAGCCTTGATCTTGTAAGTCAGATCGCTCCTCGAAAACCGCGAGCTGATCAGAGTAAAAAAGCACGTGACGGAAGCCTTCTGGAAGGATAATCTCCGGCTCCCCCATGTACCTCATCGCGGCCCGAAGCTTGGGCCAGACCATGGGTTTGAGACTTAATTCGAGTCGAGGCCTCTCCTCGTCGAACCGCCGGTCTTCTGTTGCAAAAAGAATGGTTCTCGTCGTGAGCAGGTTGGCGGTCAACCCCCTCACACGAACGATGCAATGTCGCACAAAGAACAGCATGACGTTACCGTCAGACGTTTCCGTAGCGTCGACGAATTTGCGGCAAGAAGTGTGGATTTGCCCGGTCACGAACAACCGAGCACGTGGCGGGACATAAAGCACCATCTCGCCATCACGAGATGGGTTGCCTAGAATCTGCGATACAGCCATGATCGCCTCCTTATAGGCTCCGAATAGGCTCCGATCCGCAATTAAATTTATTAAGTTAAGGACCTGAATGCAGGAAACACTATTTTCCGCTATTTGTCAAACCTCCCGCCTCTAGGCGATCCTTTTTTAGCATAAAAAAACCACAATATTTAAAAAGATAAAAAATCATTCAATTTGATCTCACGAAAATCGCCAACTTTTACGCTTACCATAAAATCATATATCGTATAACGACGAGGATTCTTATGACTTGCACCGAATTGAAAAAATATTTATTTTATTTCCTGTTCGTCTTTCTATTGTCCTTGGCTTCAATTCCCGTTGTCAAAGCTGCCGAAGTCTCTCCAGAAACCCGGCAAGCCGTAGTCTGGGTGCATTGCGGCGGACAGCAGGGATCAGGCGTGGTTATTAACACAAAAAAAGGCTACGTGCTAACTAATGCCCATGTTTTAATCGACGAAGCGACGAGAATACCGCAGGATTGCGAGGTTGGTTTTATAAAAATCGGAGAAAACAAGCCGTCGATCTTTTATTACGCTGATTGGGTACGATATATTTTTGACCCAAGCACAAACCGTGATTTTGCAATATTAAAAATTGATGATCCGAGGAGCGATGTTACGCTATCCACATTTCCGGAAATTAAAACCCATGAATTTTTTAAATTAGGAGAAAATATTTCCATTATCTCTTATCCTGGCACATCAAAAGGATCACAAGCTATAAGCACGGGGAGTATTAACGCTGTAGAAAACGGTATGATAAAAACAGATGCCGAATTCCAAAGTGGATCATCCGGCGGGGCAGGTGTAACCACTAATAACGGACTTGTCGGCTTAGCTACGGGAATTCTTTACGAGGAAGTTTCTCCGGGAGTGGAGCATGTAATAGATTACGAACTAGTCGATATCCGCGCCGTAATCACCTGGTTGGACACTTTTGGAGATAATTATCACGACCTCTACATAACACATGTTGATTACAACGCTTTTCATGATGCGCAGAATTATATAGAAACGGCGAGTATAAATTGTTCTCTCTTAGCCAAGACAGAGGATTCATCGGCGGTTTATTGTTTACGATCCAACGGAACGCGTAGCGTATTTCCTACGAGCGCAGATTTTCTTTCATGGTTTGCAGATTATTCAGCCGTAATTCAACTCACACCCGGTGACTTGACCGATTACCACTTGATTTCAAACGTAACAATGAAACCTGGCTCGTTGGTTAAAATCGAAAGCAACCCAATGGTCTACGTTGTGAGTGATAATGCCGGCACACTCCGCTGGATACCGAATGAAGATGTTGCAAAAAAACTCTTCGGTCAGGGCTGGGCGGGGATGGTAAAAGATATCCCTGTTACTTTTTTTCAGAACTATCGCGTCGGTGAAGCGCTGCCGGAGGTTAGCAACTAAATTATGTTTTTACAGCGTGTCGTTAATGGTCGGCGTTTCGTCGTATTCATTTTGGACATCAAACTGTGTGACATCGGAAATATCTGTTCCGAAATTATAATCGCTGTAAAAAGTATCCGGGATATCATCAATTTTCGTGTTCCAATCGTCACCATATAACCCAACGGCCACAGCCTCAGTAGTCACCCAACGCAAACCCTCGTTTTTACTTACGACATAAACATTATTCAAGGTAGAAAATTTTACCATTTTTGACCCGGGTCTATAGCCCACATTTTTGCCTAAAGGAAACTCTGCCATGACGCCTGAAGCGACCGATGAAACAGAAGAAAAATCTTCATACCAGCTAAAAAATATTTTACTGTTCGGAAACGCATGCCTCTTACTGTCTTTACCGATAAAATAAACAGCTTTACATGGATGATCGGCTTCGGTTTCTGTCGGGCATTCCAGCTTAATCAAGTTACCGGATACCGGCAGGCTTGGCATCGTCTCTTCTTCCTGTGTTACGGGTTGCGTAGGTTGCTCTTCGGCCGGAGGTGTGGTGTTGCTAAGCGGCGGAACATAACCGGTCGTACCGCCTTGTACCATAACCGAAGTATTCGGACCTGATGACATACCGTTATTATTGTCCTTACAGAATACAAAAACCGTATGCACACCCGATCTGGTAAATGTATGCGCCAAGCTAGCCTTGTTGCCGGAAATCGTCATCGCACCGACGTCTTCACTTTCCACATATAGATGACAATACTGAATACCTGCACCTGAGCTGACCGTGGCACTCATGGTTGTTGGCGTATTAGCTGTGACGCTGGTTGGCGAAACAGAGCCAACCGAGGGACCGGCAGCTAAAACCGGCGAAGCAGAAATAAATAGACTCGCGCCTGCGACTAAATGCAAAACGCGAAAAAGTGATTTTTTTGTCATACGATTTTAATTATAACATGGAGCACAAGATACCCGGTGTCAGCGTTATAACCCGTGTTCTACATTAATAATAACAAAACAAGAAAGTCCCGGATCATTTATTAGCAAAAAGTCATACGAAATTGACGACTTTTTCTGTTAGATCGTGGGCATTTCCGTGACTAAGCAACCCCACGTAAGACGCGACCGTCTGAGCGTTCGGACTCTGCCTCACTCTTTTCAGGATCCTTGATTTCGTCTTGTGACGTGGGACGCGATAATGAGGGAAATGCACCCAGCCGAGAAAATCTACGCCCGAGGCGAGCGTCTTGATAAAGACTTTATTCGGATGCAGGCTCAAACCCAACAGACCAGCGAGAAAAGCGGCGATTTTAGGAAGGCATTCGAGCAAACCTCGTCGGTCGCGTGATAAAAAGACAAAATCGTCGGCATATCGGATGTAGTGTTCCGCTCTCAATTCATGCTTCACATACCGATCAAACTCATTCATGTAGATGTTGGCAAAAATCTGTGATGTCAAATTGCCGAGCGGAATACCTTTCCCCGGACGAGTCTGAAAGCTCACGATGACGCGCCGAAGCAAGTCGAAAATCCGTCTGTCAGCGATTCTCCGATCCAAAATCCCGAGAAGGATTTGATGATTGATGCTCGCAAAAAATTTTCGTATGTCGCATTTCAAAACCCAACACGTTTTGGTTCCGTTCTTGCTCGCTTTTCTGGACAGCTTCTCAAAGCGCTCAAGCGCGCGGTGCAAGCCCTTGGTTTTCTGGCATGAATAAGAATCGAAAATGAACAGATTGGCGAAAAATGGATATAGCTTCCGATGAATGGCGTGATGCAACAACCTATCACGCACGGTCGCCTTGTGAATTTCTCGCGGTTTCGGATCATTAATACGGAAATGCGAATAAGTGCCGTGACAGTATGCGCCATTCATCAAATCAAGATGCAGATTCGCAATCTCGTCCCCAAGATGGAGCATAAACTCCTGCACGTCTTTCTTCTTTCGCTTCCCTCGGATAAACTCTTGCCATGCTTCACATAGATTTTCCATCGACACAACTTCTTCAAATGTCACGCTGCATAATTTTTTCATAGAGGAGTATATGTTACCCCCCCCCCCCCCCGACAAAATCACGACAACTCTGCCCGTTGTGCAACAGGTTGTTGCTCCGTCCAAAATCTGGCACGCGCATTACTCGAATTTCCCGCGCCTTTCAAAATTTTCACTCGGTGCGAAAATCGATTCGCTATTCACTGACGTGATTGAGCTCATTTTTCTTGCCGGTTACGCCGGAGCTGATCAAAAATATACGTTCGTAGTGAGAGCGTCTACAAAACTCGACCTCCTCAAATTCTTCATGCAGGCCGCATGGGAAGTGCGCTGCCTCGACCAGAAAAAATATGCGGCGCTCGCCACTCCGCTGAACGAGATCGGTAAAGATATCGGCAGTTGGCAGAAATATCTTCAAACAAAACAACCCCCATCCAAAGGATGAGGGTGTTTGAAAAAACATGAAGAGATTTGCGCACGGCGAGGAACCGGTAGTTGTCGTTCCAGTCGTTGTCGATCCAGTTCAGGTTGAGGTTCCGGCCATTGTTATCGTTCCACAGATACGCGACGTTGCGGTTACCGTTCACGTTCGTCTCGGAGCCGAGAGGACCGTATCGAAAGCCATCTGGATCACCACCGCTTGAATAATCTCGCGGTTGAATTTTATTCGGGGCGTTTAGCCCGCCAGCTTTCGACACCAAGTATCTTCAGTTT
>JBDRFZ010000029.1:0-8197 GCA_043818395.1 Patescibacteria group bacterium | reverse complement strand
GGTCAGCACCGCAATCGACTAAGCCTCGAGCCGACCATCCCTGGCGGCAGAGGTTCCATGCCGATGCCCAAAAAGCCGCCTCTTAAAAAGGGACATTCTAACTTCCCTAGAAAGAGGACATTCTAACTTCCGTTTGACATTGGCGGCTTAGTCGTTGACTTTTTGGCCTAAATAACATAATCTCTTTTGCATGAACGTATCAGATCTCGCGCGTCGACTCAAGGTCACGCCCCAGGAACTTTTGGCAAAATTGCCCAAGCTCGGTTTTGATGTTGGTCAGCGGGCCATCAAAATTGACGAGATAATGGCCGAAAAGATTTTTAAGAAATGGGTAGAAAACGAACGCCGCGAAAGATTACGAGATTCACTTTTAATTTCACCAAAAATACAAATTTCTGGAGGTCAGGCAACAGAAATGAAAGATGTGGCTTTGCCGCATTTTATTATTGTCCGTGATTTGGCCGGGCGCTTGAATCTGCCGGTAACCAAAGTCATTCAGGAACTTATGAAAGCCGGTATTCTGGCTTCGCAGAACGAACGTCTGGATTATGAAACCGCGGCCATCATCTCCGAAGAGTTGGGTTTCAAAGCTCATCCGGAAGAAAGTAAAACAGATGTTTCCATGGATATCATCCAGGCGCTGGACCGGGTGAAAGAAGTTTTTGAAAATGAAGATGAAAAGAATTTAAAACCACACCCGCCGGTTGTTGTGGTTATGGGGCACGTTGATCATGGCAAAACAAAAACTCTCGATGCTATCCGAACCACTCACGTAGCCGAGGGTGAGGCTGGCGGCATTACACAGCACATCGGTGCTTACCAGGTCGTAAAGAAAGATCGTCTGATTACTTTTATCGATACTCCGGGTCATGAGGCGTTTACGGTCATGCGTTCGCGCGGTGCTAAAGTGGCTGATATTGCTATTTTGGTCGTGGCCGCAGACGATGGCGTTCAACCGCAAACCAAAGAAGCCATTAACATTATTCAGGCGGCTAAACTGCCGTTTGTTGTTGCTTTAAATAAGATGGATAAACCCGAAGCAGATCCTGATCGTGTTTTATCCCAGCTCGCCGAAGCCGGAGTTACGACTGAGGCCTGGGGCGGAAACATTCCTTTGGCTAAAATTTCCGCCAAGAGCCGGATGGGAATCGATGAACTTTTAGATTTGGTTTTACTTGTAGCAGACATGAACGCCGATAAAATCCGCGCCAATCCCGAGCGCTTGGCCATTGGAACCATCATTGAGTCACACGTGGATAAAGGCGAAGGACCGGTGGCAACGGTTTTAGTTCAAAGCGGAACTTTGCATCGTAACGATTATCTCGGCATTTCCGGTGCTGCTTACGGCCGGGTCAGATCCATGCGTGACTGGACCGGCAAGCAGATGGATTCAGCTCCGCCCGGAACGCCGGTTAAAATCCTGGGATTCAGAGTAGCGCCGGCCGTAGGGGATATTTTAGAAGTGCCGGAGGATCCGAAGAAATTAGAGATAAAGAAGGTAAAAACCTCGCAACAAGTAGCGGCCCAGCTTACGGCCACCAGGATGATAATCCCGGAATCGGAAGAAGCTGCTAAAAAGAAGAATCTGAATATTGTCTTAAAATGCGATACTTTAGGCTCGCTCGAAGCGATTTTGGGAATGCTAGAAAAGATAAGGCACGACGAAGTCGGCGTTGAAGTTATTCAAAAAGGCCTAGGTAATATCACGGAAGGCGACGTAACCCGCGCCGAAAACACACCTCCGTCAGTTGTCTATTCTTTTAATGTCGTGGTTACACCGCAGGCCGGATACTTGGCGCGGGAGAAAAGTGTAGAGATCAAGGAGTACAAGATCATTTATGAATTGTTTGATGATGTAGTCAGACGTTTAAATGAATTCATGCCGCCGGAAATTATTGTTACGCCGCTCGGACAGTTCGAGATCGCAGCCATTTTTCGTACCGAATCCGGGCGCATGGTCGTGGGTGGAAAAGTTACGGATGGCAAAGTGGTAGCCGGTGAAAAAGTAAAAGTTTGGCGCGGCGAAGAGCCTCTGGGTCTGGGCAACGTAGACTCGGTGCAGATCGGTAAACAAACGGTTAAAGAAGCGCATGGCGGACAGGAATGTGGTTTGTCATATCTCGGAAAGATCAAACTCCAGGTCGGAGACAGGCTCGAGATTTATCACGAAGATATCAAAGAACGGAAAGTGGTAATACAGAGATAAAAAAGCTGTTTAATCATTAAATTTAAATAGTTATGAATGAGAAATCTTTTGTTGGAGAGACGTCGACCTCGGGCGTCGAAGTCGCAAGTGTGAAAATTAAAAAGCTTGGCGAAGGAGCATCAACGGGTTGGGAAGGTGAACGTGTCTTTACTGCGGAAGAAGTGATATCTGCGGTTAAGGAGCTGGATGTAAAAGCAGGAAATGTGGAAGTGACCGACAAACTGGTGAGTCACGAGGGGGGTGCTTGTCTCGATGTCCATGAGAGCCAAGGGTAGCGCTTCGGGTTATTCATATATGCTCAAAGGAACGCATGGCGGCAGTTTCCGTTCAAGAACTGTCATCGATCGTATTGATTACGCCGGTCCTGATTCGGAGGAGGTAGAGTATGCCGAAGAAATTGCAGAGTACAAGGGTGGTGCTTTGGTTAAATAATAAGAAGAATTTTAAAATTAAGCGTAAATTTTTACCTCACGTTCGATGTTTTTTGCTGTCGCATCACGTTCGCATTCAAGGTCGTAGTGTGATTGAAGATTTATCCAAAATTGTGCGGAAGTGCTGAAATAACGGGCTAATCGCAGAGCCGTATCCGCAGAAATCGCTCTTGTCCCATGAATGATTTCGTTAATTCGGCGCGCCGATACGCCGATGTCCTTGGCCACGCGATATTGTGAGATTCCGTGCGCCATAATGAAATCCTGTTCAAGAACTTCTCCGGGATGGATTGGTTTGATTTTTTTTGTCATAAGTTTAGTGATAGTCGGTTATTTCCACGTCGCACGCGTTACCCGCTTTCCATCGAAAGCAGATGCGCCACTGATCGTTGATTCTGATGCTATATTGGCCCGCCCGCTTGCCTCGGAGTTTTTCCAGATGGTTCGCCGGCGGTACCTTTAAATCATTGAGATCTTGGGCCGCGTCGATCATCCAGAGCTTTCGAAGCGCAGTGCGCTGAATATCCGGCGGGATAGTTTTAGCCCGTTCTCTGTGAAACAGATGGACAGTTTCTTTATCCCTGAAGCTCTGAATCATGCTGAGGACATAGTAACGCTAGACGTCATGGTTGTCAAAACTAACTGCACAGAATGCAGGTTGTTTCAACATCTTGCGTATGACATGAAAAAGTCGTAGGCTATTAGCCTATGGAAAATATTTTTAATGACGCAAATTTTGAAAACGAAGTGATTAAATCATCGGTGCCCGTATTGGTGGATTTTTGGGCCCCTTGGTGTGGACCTTGCCGAATAATGTCGCCGATTATCGAAGAATTGGCGGATGAAATGGACGCTAGCAAGATAAAAATCGGAAAAGTAAACGTGGATGAAAACGGCGGTTTGGCTCAAACTTATAATATAATGAGCATTCCGTCGTTTATAGTTTTTAAGGATGGAAAAGTCGCTGAACAATTCGTCGGGGTCATACAAAAAGAGGCTTTCAAAGAAAAATTACAAAAATATTTAGCCTGATTTTATGGTTAAAGATGTGATTATCATCGGTTCTGGTCCGGCTGGTTGGACAGCTGCGATTTATGCGGCGCGCGCCGAGTTAAAACCACTTCTTTTTGAGGGCGATGAGCCAGGCGGCCAGCTCATGACTACAACTGATATCGAGAATTTTCCGGGTTTTCCGGCAGGTATTTCCGGTACCGAGCTCATGGCTAAGATGAAAGAGCAAGCCAAACGTTTTGGTACGGAAATAATTTCAAAAAAAGTTGAAGTCGTAGATTTTTCATCCAGGCCTTTTAAGATTTTTTCGAACGGTGAAACCTACGAAGCAAGAACTGTAATTATTTCAACCGGGGCCACGGCTCGTCGGCTCGGACTTGATTCGGACAAAGCTTTGTATGGTAAGGGAGTATCTGCCTGTGCTACTTGCGACGGTTTTTTCTTTAAAGGCAAACAAGTAATTGTGGTGGGTGGCGGTGATGCGGCCATGGAAGAAGCTGGTTTTTTAACGCGTTTTGCCGATAAGGTTTTTATGGTGCATCGCCGCGATGCGTTCCGCGCTTCAAAGATTATGCAAGACAGGGTTTTTAATAATCCAAAAATCCACGTCATCTGGAATAGTGAGGTGGCGGAGATTTTGGGGGTAGAAGAGGGTCACGTAACCGGCGTTAAATTAAGAGATACGATTACCGGCGAAACGAAAGATATGCCCATTGACGGTGTTTTTGCAGCCATAGGACACGAGCCAAATGTCGCAATTTTTAAAGGAATTTTGGAGATGGATGAAAAAAATTATATAAAAAACATACCAGGCACAGCTAAGACTAATATTCCAGGAGTTTTCGCGGCCGGTGATGTTTCTGATTCTCATTATCGGCAAGCAGTTACCGCGGCCGGCGCCGGTTGCAAAGCGGCTATAGAAGCAGAAAGGTATTTGGCGGATTTGGACTAAAAAACTTGATTGTCATCTTCATAAAAACGGGAATCAATGTTCCGGTCGAGACAGGTTGTTGAATTCGTGGCAAAAGAAAGTAACTCAGAACTTCACAAGAGTCGGTTGAGGGTATAGATTTGAATTCTATGTCAGCCTTTTCAAATGCCATGCGGCAACTTGAGCTAGCCGCCACAGCAACCGAGCTCAAACCTAGTACGATAGAATGCTTAAAGCGTCCGGAACGGATCGTGGATGTGGAATTCCCGGTCAATATGGATGATGGTAGCGTCAAATTTTTTCATGGGTTTAGGGTGCAATGGAATAGCGCGCGCGGCCCTTATAAAGGCGGCATACGCTTTCATCCGGATACGGATTTAGACGAAGTTAAAGCTCTGGCTTTTTGGATGTCCATAAAATGCGCGGTTGTAAATATTCCTTTCGGCGGTGGAAAAGGCGGTGTTACGGTAAATCCCAAGGAATTATCTAAAACCGAACTAGAGAATTTGACCCGCTCTTTTACCAGAGCTATCGCTGATGTCATTGGTCCGGAAAAAGATGTGCCGGCGCCGGATGTAAATACCACTCCTGAAATCATGGATTGGCTCATGAATGAATATTCAAAAATAGTAGGGCATGAATCTTTGGCGGTTGTAACCGGCAAATCACTCGGCAAGGGCGGATCCGAGGGCAGGGGAGCGGCGACCGGAGCAGGCGCCTTTATGGTTTTCGAATATTTTCGAGATAAATATGCAATAGATCCGGAAACCGCTACTGTTGTTGTGCAGGGTTTTGGTAATGCGGGGCAGGAAATTGCACGGCTTTTTCATCATCATGGGTATAAGGTGATAGCCGTTTCTGATTCGCGAGGCGGTTTGCATAGCGAAGAAGGTTTAGATATTCCGGCACTGATCGAAGAAAAGAAAAAAACCGGACGCCTGGTCAGACAGCCGGGTAGTCGTGATATTACGAATGACGAGCTCTTGCTTTTGCCTTGCGGTATTCTTGTTCCTTCGGCCCTGGAAAACGCAATTACGCCAGAGATAGCTTCTGGTATTAAAACCAAGATGGTCTTAGAGGTCGCGAACGGTCCGACGGTCCCAGAAGCCGAGGCTATGCTCACGAAACAGGGTGTCGCCGTTGTTCCGGATGTACTTGTTAATTCCGGTGGCGTGGCTACTTCGTTTTTAGAATGGCAACAAAACATGATCGGCGAACATTGGACTGAAGAACAGGTTTTAGCGCGGCTTAAACCAATGATGGCTGATGCTGCGGAGGCAGTGGCAAAAAAAATGGAATCTCACGGTGTAACTCTTCGTGAAGCCGCATTTATCGTGGCCTTGGAAAGAATTGAGCAAGCTTTGGAGATGAAGAAGGGGTGAGCGGTGAGCATCGAAAAAATAAAATGCGAATTTTGGGTATTGAGACAAGTTGCGACGAAACTTCGGTCGCGTTGCTTCAGGTGGACGGCAAAACAGTTAGATTAAAACATCATGAAACATCCACACAAATTCCTATTCATGAAAGATACGGCGGAGTAGTTCCCGAAGTCGCGGCCAGGACTCATGTGGCCGAACTCATCTCGCTTTTAGATAGGGCCGGAGTTTTTAAAAAGAAAAAGTCTTTTGATGCCATAGCTGTAACTCGCGGTCCGGGACTCGCGACTGCTCTTCGAGTCGGTATTGAGGCGGCAAAAACTCTAAGTTACACTTTGGATTTGCCTATAATCGGTGTTAATCATCTGGAAGGCCATTTAGCTTCGGCCTGGTTATTATCCGAAAACAGAAAAAGATGGAAATTTCCGGTCTTGGCGCTTTTAGTTTCCGGCGGACATTCCGAGCTCGTATTTATGCGTGACTTTTGCAACTATAAAGTCATTGGTCGGTCTCGTGACGATGCTGCGGGTGAAGCTTTTGATAAGACAGCGAAACTTATGGGGCTCGGGTATCCAGGCGGACCTAAGATTTCAAAAATGGCAGCCGAGGCGCCGGCAGACACTCCTGTTTTTGATTTACCGCGGCCTATGATAAACGATCCGAGTTTTGATTTTAGCTTCTCTGGTTTTAAGACTGCTGTCAGGCGAGTCTGGGAAGATTTACCCACTAATAAGAAAAAAGAATCAAAAACAATTAAGGGTTTATGTCGATCGATAGAGCAAGCGATCGTTGATATCCTGGTTAAAAAAACCGTAATCGCCGCCCGTCGCTTCAAGCCAAAGGCTCTGGTGATCGTGGGCGGAGTATCGGCGAATTCGGAGTTACAAAAAAAGATGTCGCTAGCAGTCAGAAAAGAATTAAAAGGTGTAATTTATTTAGCGCCGCCAAAGGGTTTTTATACGGATAATGCAGCCATGGTTGCGGCGGCTGGTGCTTGGCGTTTTAAAAAAGATAAACGCGGCTATAATTGGAAAAAAATGGACGCTGAGCCGGAATTAGACTTATAAAAACAAGAAAATGCGTGACGTTATTATAAAAATTGGCGAGCAGAAAAAGAAATTTTACGTACCCACTGAAAAAGATTGGGGTGAAATTGCGATCTATCTTGCCAAGATATTCAAATCAGGTTCAATAGTTGCCTTATCCGGTTCTCTTGGCGCAGGAAAGACCGCTTTAGTTCAGGCGCTTGCCGCGGAATTTAAAATCAAGCGCTTGCCACAGAGTCCGACTTTTTCGCTTTTACGTTCATACGAACTTCCTTGTGGCTCACGATATTATTCAGTCATCAAACGTTTGTTGCATATGGATGCTTATCGAATAAAAAATGAAAATGAACTTTTAGCTTTAGATTTAGATGATGAATTAAAAATTCCTGGAAGCATCCTGCTCATTGAATGGCCGGAAAACATGAATATATGGTTAAAAAAACGCAAATTAAAAGTAATCACCGTAAATATCAAAGCGCCGGAGAACGATTAAAAAAATCCCACCTTATGAAGAGGTGGGATTTTGAAACGCTGGATTAGGAGGAGGTGGTGTAGGTTCGGCTTCTTCGGGCGTATCTTCGAGCGATTGCAGTTCTGCAGCTCGTAAAACTTCTTCAACCGAAGTGATACCATCTAGTGCTTTAAGTAGGCCATCCTGTGCCATGGTTATCATACCGTTGCGTTGCGCGATATCGATCATGTCGTATTCAGAGACTCGTCCTGAAAGGATAAGCTTTTCTATCTCTTTATTCATGCTGAATATTTCATAAATGCCGACCCGTCCTTTATAAGGGAGTTCGGCGCCTTCTTTGGGGCCGTAGAATTGCAGGTTATTCAAGTCGACTTTGTATTCTTTAAGAACTTCCGGTGCAAGCCTGGAAAGTTCTGTCTTGACTTGTTCGAGTACGCTTGGCGTGAGGGTTATAGGAACTTTGACTTCGGGATTTATTCTTTTCACCAGTCGTTGTCCGATAATGCAATTAATAGCCGGAGCCAGTAAAAACGGTTTTACACCCATGGAAAGAAAGCGAGGGATGGCTCCGGCGGCGCTATTAGTATGAATTGTTGAAATGACTAGATGGCCTGTTAAGGCTGCTTGAATCGCGATCTCCGATGTTTCTAAATCTCTGATTTCACCAACCATGACCACGTCAGGATCCTGACGTAAAATAGATCTTAATCCTTTAGCGAAAGTA
>JBDRFZ010000028.1:0-45480 GCA_043818395.1 Patescibacteria group bacterium | reverse complement strand
CCGAAAGACAGTTACAGAACCGCTTCTGTGCTGCGTAAAAAATTGCAACAAAAATTTAAAGTAAAACATCTCGGTGTTTTGATTTCCGATAGTGGACTTCTTCCGCTTAGGGCCGGCGTTATTAGCCTGGCTTTGGGTTATGCCGGTTTTCACGGCGTGAAAGACTATCGTAATAAACCGGATATCTTCGGGAGAAAATTTGTTTTTTCCAGCACCAACATCGCTGATGGTTTAGCTACGGCCGCGACTTTGGTTATGGGCGAGGGGAGCGAGCAGCAGTCCTTGGCTATAATCAAAAATCCGCCGATTGAATTTTGCGAAAAAGTTAATCGACGAGAGATGCATATTAATATCGAAGACGATATGTTTGGTCGCCTTTTTCCGAAATTATGATCTCGTGACGGAAAGTGGTTTTATGTTTTCAGACATCATGTTAATGTGTTTTTTACTCATTCTTTAACCATAAAATATGAAACAATGTATTGCTTGCGGCATGCCGCTCGAAAAACCGGAAGATTTTGCTAAAAATGATGAAAATTCAGAATTCTGCCTTTATTGCGTCAACGAAGACGGAAGCGTAAAAACTTGCGACGCGATATTCGCCGGCGGCGTGGAATTTTTTCTAAAATCTTTAGGCGATGACCGCGCTTTGGCCGAAAAACTAGTCAGAAAGAATATGAATCAGTTGTCGTATTGGCAGGGAAAAGATTGTGAAGTATTAAAAGGTGAGATGGCGTCAGATCAGGAGTTTAACGACGCCATGCAAAGACTGTAACTAAAATAATATGGAAAATTGCGAATGTTGCCGGCCTCTGGTAGGCCAAAAAATTCCTGATTTGGAATTGACCGGTCTTCATGAAAACCAGGAAAAGAAAATCAAGCTTGCCGGTTATCGTGGCAAGTGGATGGTTTTGTTCTTTTATCCGGCTGATTTTACTTTTGTTTGTCCTACGGAACTTAAACAAATGGCTCTCTTGTATCCTGAATTCCAAAAACGAAACGCCGAAGTCCTTTCGATCAGTACTGATACGGTTTACGCGCACTTTGCCTGGCATGAGCATTCCCCGGCCATAAAAGAAATTAAGTTTCCTATGCTGGCTGACCCGGCTGGAATTTTGAGTCGTGCTTTGGGCGTATATCTGGAAGCTGAAGGAGTGGCTTTGCGCGGTTCTTTCGTTATCGACCCCGAAGGCGTGATCAAAGCTATGGAGGTTCATGACAACAGCATCGGACGCAGTGCGGAGGAGCTTTTACGAAAACTCGATGCCGCGATCTTCGTACGGGAGCACGGCGGCGAGGTTTGTCCGGCAAATTGGAAGCCTGGCCAGGAAGCTCTAAAACCGGGTTTGGATTTAGTGGGTAAGATTTAAGCCCCGAACCTGTGAAAAGATAACCAAGAGATGCTATAATAATGGCATATGGCTTATTCTGAAGAGTTTTTAAAAGAAGTGGCCGAGGCCCAGGATTCTTTTGTTTGGGAATCGCCGTCATGGGAAGAGCGGGACAGGGGAAAGAAATGGTACATATACATGGCTCTGATTGCAGTCGTCCTGACGATTTATGCCGTAATAACGTCGAACTATCTCTTCGCTTTCATTATCCTTTTAACTGCCATTATTTTGATTCTTGCCGGCAATCAGGAGCCGCGTAATGTTTTAGTTCAGATCGGTAACAACGGGATCGTTTATAATGGAAAACTTTTTTTGTACGAGCAGTTAAGTGATTTTGCCATTGTTTATCATCCGCCTCAAACCAAGGTTATTTACATCCAACCGAGAAATTTGGTCCATTCGCGTATGAGAATACCTTTGCAGAATCAGGATCCGATGGCCATCAGGGCTCACCTGAAAAATTATCTGGACGAGGATCTGGACTTGCGCGATGAGCATTTTTCTGATATTTTTGCGCGGCTGCTAAAACTCTAAAAAAAAGAGCATCTGCGGCCGTAGCTTCCCGATGTCGCTTTGCTCATCGGGATAAACAGTCTGGATAGAGCGATTCGACGTGACGTCGGATAGGTCGATTAATTAATATGTCGAAGCTAGGTGTCTATTTTTTGAGATGTAAGAATGGCCGGTATTATATTGGCAGTACAAACGACCTTGAGAGGCGTTTTGACGAGCATGGTCGTGGTCATGTAAGAGCGACGCGAGATGTCCGTCCTCTAGAAGTCGTTTTTTTTCAAAGTTGTGATTCCATTAAATACGCGCGTCAGTTGGAATTACGTCTTAAAAAATTAAAAAGGCGTGATATTATTGAAAGAATAATCATTGAAAAAAGAATAGACATTATGCGGCCGTAGCTCAGTCTGGATAGAGCGCCTCCCTGCGAAGGAGGAGGTCGAACGTTCGAATCGTTCCGGTCGCACCATTAAAAAAAGTCCCACAATGGGATTTTTTTTGATATTAAACCCTGGATAGAGCGATCCGACGTCACGTCGGATAGGTCGAACGTTCGAATCGTTCCGGTCGCACCATTAAAAAAAGTCCCACAATGGGATTTTTTTTGATTTATCCACAGATAAATCATTGACCGATAAAATTAGATGGTGTATATTCTGTTCCTGCTCAAGCATCAACGCTTGAACAAATCGCTCCTTTTAGTAAAAAAAGCGTTATACGCTGTGTGTTTGGAGCGAACACCGAGAACTAAGGTGGGAGACGGAAGAATGTTGAACCAGAAAACCCAGGCCGACACCGAGATCAAGACCACGACCATCACCCTGCCTGTTGACGGCCTTTTCATGGCCATTGCGGAGCGAGGTTTGACCGTGGACCGCATTGCGCGGATCGGGGTTGATCTCAAGGACGGTAAGGTACTGCTGACCTACACCGACGCGTCGATCACGGTCGAGGGCAAACGGCACTTCATGTTGCCGCGAACCAAGTACCCGACCTTCAGGACGTGGTTCAAGGTCAATAGTGCGTTCTACTACGAGATCGAGGGCACCGAGACCGAGAACAAGTCGTTCGACTTGGTAGCCAAGCAGCTCGAAGGGGTCAAGGATCACAAGGGCAACCTGGTGACCGGGATCTACTTCATCGGAAGCGACGCGAGAGACTGCAAGCAGTTCGTCGTGGCCGGAGGCAAGACTACCTACTTCGCGAAGAAGGGTGATACGAATGTTGCCGGCATCCGCTACGATTACCGCATCAAGCGGCTCTATGCCCTTCTGTACAAGAGGGGTGTGGGCGTCAAGCTCCTGGTTCGTGACACGGAGACTCAGAAGACCCATCACGATCTCGTGAACCCCATGGAATGGGAAGAGATCGGGTCGACGATCGAGCCGGGAATCCTGTCTCTCTCAAGGCCCATGGTGAAGGGTGATGACACGATCTTTGTGGCCAACATGCCGAACAACATGGTGACCATCGTCACCGTCAAGTTCAACAACGACAAGCCCGTTTTGATCTGGGGCAAGCCGCAGAAGGCGAATCTCATCGTGCTCGGCAAGCTCTTCGGCCAGACCGACATCAACATCGGCTACAGGCTGGGGGACAATGAGATCGACGTGATCTTCGAGAAGTCCGCTGACTTCCTGCCGATCGTCGTCTGAAAAGACGGCGGTAACGCTTTTTCGCACTACTCCTAACTAAGACCCAAGCTTCGGCGCGGGTCTTTTTAATTCATTTTCTGTAATTCATTTTCTTGACTCTTTGCCGGTCTGCATATTAGATGTAATTATCCTTAGAAGTTAATTAATAAATTTGGAATTTTTGCTGAGTTTTTGGAGGTGTAATGAGCAAAAGAGTAGGCGCTGTCTTGTATGACTGGGATGGCGTTGTTCAAGATACGATGCCCGCGATTCATGCGGCCAGCTGCATAGTCTTCGAGACCGTAGGGCTAACGCCACCTTGTCTCAGATATTTTTGCAGGACGCTCAGGGCTCCATTTGAGGACTGGTTCCGCGAGCACGGTGTTGTCACAA
The DNA here is from genome assembly GCA_043818395.1 of Patescibacteria group bacterium. Taxonomy (GTDB): domain Bacteria; phylum Patescibacteriota; class Patescibacteriia; order 2-12-FULL-60-25; family 2-12-FULL-60-25; genus JBDRFZ01. The sequence continues at coordinate 41,552 of JBDRFZ010000028.1, read as the reverse complement.
TTACCGAAGAAGAAAGGCACAGGATTTATCAGGCGGCTCTACAGAAAGATGATTCACCGCTTCTCCTTGGCGCCCATGAGACGCTTGTGGCTCTGAAGGGTCTTGGTCTGAAGCAAGGAATCGTGAGCGGTAGTTCGGTGGAAAATTTATGGCGCATGTTTGAGAAGCATGGCTTATCTAAATATCTGGATCTGTTCTTTGGAGGTTCAGAGAATAAGGTTCAGCCGTTGAGCCGCGCCTGTAAAATTTTGGGATTTAAATCATATCAAGTACTTTACGTCGGCGATCTGGCGTCCGACATCCGCGATGGTAAACAAGCTGGTTTGAAAACCGTGGCTTTCATAGGACAGTACGGCTCACCGAGTTCTTTCAGTGAAGTTGAGCCTGACTATTTGGTAAAATCGCATCATGATCTGCAAACGCTCATCTCTTCTCTCGCCAAGTAATCAGAACGCACCTTTTCTCATCTCCCCGTACACGAAAGTGCGGGGATATTGTTTTTTAAAGCATTGGTATTGCTCGATCCTTGTTATCTCCGTACGATAATATTGATGCTTAATTGGGATGATCCTGTTTCTTTTTTGCACGGCCTTACTCCCCAGCAAAGGCGCGTTTTAAAATCCTTGGAAGCAGAAAACGTAAGTGATCTTATTTCCATACTGCCGCGCCGCTATGATGATTTTTCGCGCATTACATCCATTGCCAATATACCGATTGGTTTACCGGTGACAGTCAAAGTTACCATCAAAGATATAAAAAAATTACCGACCTTCAGGCGACGTTTTGCTATTATCCGCGCTCTCGTCTCTGACGAGTCAGGTACCATTACGGCTACTTGGTTCAACCAGCCATGGCTGCTTTCACAATTTAAAGCGGGCGATAGGGTTTATTTATCCGGCGTCGTAACCGAGCGACCTCGTTTTGGCCGCGGCTTTACCAGTCCGATCTGCGAACCAATTACCCCGGAGACCTTGGCCGCCGGATCAGTGGCGCCGGTTTATCCTCTGACCGGTTCCATCACGCAAAAAACTTTGCGTAAAATAATGAAGTCGGTTTTAGAAGAGGTTGAATGGCCGCCGGATTTTGTTTCGCAGGATATTTTAGAGAAAGTCCACGCGGTTGATTTGGCGTCGGCTTATAAATTCGTACATCGTCCGAGTAACTTGGAACAGGCGGAAGAGGGTCGAAGACGGTTGGCTTTTAATGAACTTCTTCTTTATCAGCTCGCACTCCGTCTGGCCCGCACTGAAGCGGATGCTCATGGCGCGCCAAAAGTTGAATTTGATATTCAATTCGCTAAAAAGTTCGTTTCAAGTCTGCCCTTCGAGCTCACCGACGATCAAAAGAAATGCGTTTGGGCTGCGGTCAAAGATATGGAATCGGCGCGTCCCATGCGGCGGCTTTTGCAGGGCGACGTAGGAAGCGGAAAAACCGCGGTCGCCATCATGTTGAATGCGCTGGTTTTCAGGTCCGGCCATTCGGCTGTCCTTATGGCGCCGACAGATCTTTTGGCAAAACAGCATGCCGCGACTTTCAATCGATTTTTATCTAATTACCATATTCCGGTTTTACTCATGACGTCTTCTCGCCGGTCGATTTTTGAATCCGGCGAGGAGCGCATTCTTACGGCTTCCGAAGCGCGAGAAAGAATTATTGAGGGACGGCTGGTTGCGGTCGGCACTCATGCGCTCATTGAACACGGCCAGTCTCCGCCTGATTTGGCCTTGGCCATAGTGGATGAACAGCATCGTTTTGGAGTAGCCGAGCGCGAAACCTTAATCGTTTCCTCGCGTTCCGACGGTTTGGTTCCGCATCTTTTATCCATGACCGCCACACCTATTCCGCGATCTTTAGCTTTGACTATGTACGGCGACTTAGACGTTTCATTGATCCGTATGCGGCCTGCAGGTCGTAAAAAAGTAATAACTAAAATTTTTGAAGGAGATGCCGGCAGGGAAGAAGCGTATGCCATGATTCGGGAGCAGGTATCAAAAAATCATAGGGCGTTTATCGTTTGTCCACTGATCGATCCGTCCGATGCTTTGGGTGCGAGGAGTGTGACCAGCGAATTAAAGCGTCTAGAAACGGGAGCGCTTAAAGGCTTGAGGCTTGCGTCAGTGCACGGTAAGCTTACGGCTAAAGAAAAAGATGAAGCCATGACTAAATTCGTTCAAGGCGAGTTGGATGTTTTGATTGCGACCACGGTCGTAGAGGTCGGGGTGGATGTGCCCGAAGCCACGGTTATGCTGATCGAAGGAGCGGAAAGATTCGGGTTAGCTCAATTACATCAGCTGCGAGGACGAGTTGGACGTTCCATACACCAATCACATTGTCTTTTAGTAGCTTCGGACAGCGTAAATAACGTGGAAAGGTTGCGTATTTTAGAGCAGACGGACGACGGTTTTGCCGTAGCTGAGGCAGATCTTAAAAACCGCGGCCAAGGCAACTTACTGGGATTTGAACAAAGTGGGGAAGCGATTTTTAAAGCCGCGCGTCTGGATGACCTGTCTCTTATGGCCTCGGCTCGCGAAATTTCTGAAGAGCTTTTAAACACGGATCCGTTACTCAAAAATCACCGGGAGTTGAAAGAAAAAATCGAAAAATTAAGAGAGACGACTCACCGGGAATAAGAATTCGTGCAGCTTGTAACTTGTAACGTATGGAGAGTATTACTGTCGTCCTGAGCGTAGCGTAGCGGAGTCGAAGGATCTTTTGTCGTGACGGATCCGTGCAAAACAAGATCCCTCGACAAGCTCGGGACGACGGAAAGACAAGCTCGGGACGACGGAAAGAGGTTATTAAATAATCTTTGCCATCTGTAATGCCTCGCGTAACGTTGAAGCTTCTCTTACTTCTAAGCCCGAAGGTGCGTTCTTGCCTTGTTTTTTGGGCAACACTACCTGTGAAAAACCTAGGCGCTTGATTTCTTTCATACGCAGTTCCGGTAAAGGTACTGGCCGTAGTTCTCCGGATAAACCGACTTCACCAAAGAGACATAATCTGGGATCCAAACCAGAATCTTTTACGGCGCTGGCAATAGCCGTAGCTAATCCCAGATCAACACTCGGATCGCGCGCGTTCAAGCCGCCTGCCGCGTTGGCATAAACGTCTTTATCCACGGCCGAGATGCTGGCGCGGCGCGCGAGTACGGCGATAAGCATGCCGAGCCGACCCGAATCAACGCCGGTTGCGCGCCTGGCCGGAGTTCCATATCCGGCGGGGGAGACAAGGGCCTGGATCTCCAGCATCATGGGGCGCCGTCCTTCCATGAGACAAGTAACGGCAGATCCCGGAACTCCGCGCGGCCTGTCGCAAAGAAGCTCGCTTGAAGGATCAAGAACGGTTTCCAAACCGTGTTCGGTCATGCTCATCAGGCTGACTTCGTCTGTAGTGCCGAATCGATGCTTGAGCACTCTTAGTATTCTATAGCGTTCTTGATTGTCTCCTTCTAAGAACAATACTGAGTCAACAAGGTGTTCAAGGACGCGGGGGCCGGCGATATCACCGTCCTTGGTCACCTGGCCGATAAGCAGTACGGGCACGCCGGATGATTTTGCAGCTTGGGCAACTGTGGCAGCACTGGCTTTAACTTGATTGACACTGCCTGCTTCACCGCTCACGCCCGGTGTGCGCAAGCTCTGGATGGAATCAATAATAAAAAGTGTTGGTTTTTCGATTTCGATTGTTTTAGCCACAATAGCCGCATCGGATTGGTCCAAAAATTCCACTCCCGCCGGAATAATTTTTACCAGCCGTTCCAAGCGGCGCCTGATTTGCGCCGGAGATTCTTCACCCGTGACATAGATAACCCGCCCGTCAGATGAAGCCAAGGCCAGTGCCACCTGCGCCAGAAGCGTGGATTTGCCGATGCCCGGTTCACCAGCTAAGAGTGTAACTGATCCGGCCACCAGCCCTCCGCCAAGCACTTCGTCTAAAATGGGTAATTTAGTGGAATTAATTACGGCTGGCGGCGTGGAATCCAAAGAAAAAGAGACTGGTTTGCCCGGCGGGACGTCTTGTTTTTCTTTTTGGTCGCCCTGGGAAAAAGCCTGCTCTTCCTTAAGCGTGCCCCAGGCCCCGCACTCCAAACACCGGCCCGACCATTTGGAGGTCTGGGCTTGGCATTTGGCGCAAAAATAGACGGTAGTGAGCTTGGTCATAACGCTTACTTCTTAGCATAGTTATTTTTTAACGCAAAATCCTGCAAATGTAACTATTCAGTCTTTTCTAAAAATGTTCTGAAATGAGCTTTCTGCTAAACCGTCGTCCTGAACTAAGGCATCTGATGCCGATGTTGAAGGATCTTTTTTCACCTTCCGGCCGAAAGATCCTTCACCCCGACGCAACGTCGAGGCAGAGGACGGCAGTATACTGTATTTAGGAGTTATTTTTTTAACACCGTCATGTAATTCTTAAGCAAGAATATGGCCTCTAGCCTCAAGTGTGTTTTGACCCACGCTTTGTCTTTTTCATCCAACAGCTCGCCAAGTCCGTGGAGGATTTGGTTGTCTTTGACTTTTTCGATCAATGCGATGCAATCCGCTAGATGTTCTTTCACGGTTTTATTCGTCAAAATTCCCAGCGCTTCAGCATCAATGTCCCAGTTGTTTTTGGCGAAGTACCAGATATCATAAATATCACGCATGGCGGTTTCGCTCCGTAAAGTAAGAGCCGCCAGTTTGCTCGCAAAAAGATAGGGCTTTTTACCGACCAACATTGAAATGCCGAGGTACTCTTTCAGCTCAAAATAATCTTTTATGTCCGGCAGGTGCATCCGGGTATTCACTTCAAACTTGATATTGTGGTCGGCATCGCCATAAGAAAGCAAAAAGAAAATCGTATGGCGTTTAACACAGCTATCCTTAATCTCCCCGTGAGTTTCCAGAATTTTTTTGACCGCATCGAAAATCAAGCGTTGTTCATTTTTGTCATCTTCAAGCAAGTCAAAATCCAAATCTACCGAGAGGCGGGGCAGATGGTAAAAAAGATATGCGCAGGTGCCGCCTTTAAAGCCGAGTAGCGAGGCAATAGAAATATCAGAATAAATATCTCGCAGGATGCGACCCATGATAAGCTGGTGTTTTTCCCTATTGAGCATATTTTTTTTGATATTTTTTTAAACGTTTGACTAATTGCCGGTTTGCATAAACCTGGACCAGTGCAAAACACTTTTCCCAGTTTATGGAACGTAGGTTGTCAAAGTAATATTCGGGAAAAAGATATATGGTATCCAGGAAGGCTCTCTCCGGTGAGGCGATGCTGTAGTTATCTTTATTTTCTATGCCTGCCGGATTAAACAGCAAAGCATCTTTCAGCTTTCTGAAAGTCACGGTTGTTTTATCGATGGTGATGGTTTTCGGCCAGGGAGCGGCGACGAAGATCACATCATAATGCTGAAAAATAACCCCGGCTTCACGCAGCACGGTCTCAAAGCTAATGTATGAAGGAGTATAAATGCTGGTGGCCAATTCTTTGGGATTATAATTTTTATCTTTGGCGAAAACGCCTCGGGTCAGGCGGATCAGAGCGCCCTGCTTAACATAGTAGGCGATCTTGGCTTTTAAATTATTCGGGTTGGTTTCCTGCCAGAGCAAAGCCAGATCTTTGCCCGTTAGGATTGTCTTTGCGGATTGATAAAGTTTGGCAAGTAGGCTATCCATGGGTATTTGGTTGACGGAGGTAATAAAATTTCTTACTTCCAGTGTAGATTATCAAATAAAAGTAGTCAAAAAAAATGGAGTGGGCCCCGCATTCCAAACACCGGCCCGACCATTTAGAGGCCTGGGCTTCGCATTTGGCGCAAAAGTAAACAGTCATGATCTTGCCCATACGGCCTAATTCTTAGCATATTGTTTTATTATTTGCACCCAGGGTTTTCAGGATATTGATTTTTTTATTTTTTTACGCATACTCCGGCCGCCCACTCAACTTTAGCTTTGCATTCTTCATCGCTTCCGCATTGCGTATCATATAAACAAAAATGGTCAACGGGCACGAGTATATTTTTTCCACCCATTGCTTTTTGTCGGATTGGGAAGTTTCCTTCTGGTCTATTTGGATCATAAAAGCAAGTCTGTTTTGTACATTCAATCGGATCAACGTGGAGATCTTTTAGATATGTATTAACATATGCGATGCATTCGTTTTTATCCAGGGGCAAGTCTCCGCGACAAACGGAAAAGTGGCTTACGGCGTTCGCAGTTTTTTTCATCCAGAATTTATTTGTTGGATTTTGATCCTTCCAATTACTAAAGTCTTTAAGAATCGCTAAATACGGATTTCCAAGAATGCGGCACTGGCCTACGTAATACGCATGTGTCCCCTGAAGATGCATAAAGCTTCGATTTTTATCTGTTATAGAAAAATAATCTGTTTTTTTTGCACCTCCACCCCAATCTTTAAAAACATTATAAATCGCATAATTATAAGTTTGATCATTATATAACGGAGGGAATTTCCAGTATGAAGAATAATTGGTTTTACCGTCCAGCGCGCACCTGATCCACTGGGCGGCACCAAGTAAGGCATAATAAGGCTGAAGCCTTAATTTTTTGGATGGTATAGGGCAGTTTGCCGGTGCTATAGTTGTACCAAAACCCACATCATGAGAATAATCCGGATCAAGGTCTAAATCATCTAAAGAATAATTCAGAACATGATCGTCATTAGGTCCCTTGTATGTTCCAGGCGTCCATGTAAATCCGCCTCTACCTTGCGTTGCCAGATAGCTTTTTCCTCTTTGTGAGAATCTTTTTATCTGCTTCGGGTCGCCTTCTTCGTCATGGCCGACGATTCCGGGTATTATCATTTTTGCTTCTCTTGTTAATGGACCCATCATGTAGCATGGATCAATGCCCATTTCTTTAGCTACAACCTCGAACGCACATCTGTACATGGAAAGCGCGGTTGGCTGGCCGGCTTGGTTGATTTCAAAATCGCAATTACCATTATGTATCCAACCCAGGGATCCAGGCGTGGGAGGTAATGTAAAATTGGGGTATGGAGTCATGGGAGGTGCGCCTTCTGGTAAATCAGGACTACCGCCAGGGGGTGATGGCGTAGTGGTATGAGAGGGAGCTGTAATCGGAGTCGGTCTTGTATTTAATGCCTCGGGATGCTCACTAGAAGATTGCGTGACCATTTGTTCATTTTCATCAAGCATGTCTCTATTTACGTTAAGCAGACTTAAAGACTGCAACTCCGTTGTTGCCGGGTTGATGGTTGATAAAATCGTATGCATGCCCAGGACCAGCACTAAACCGATCAAAGCGTCTTTAATAATTTCTTTTCCGCGGGTGACGTCGGACAAGGCTGAACCCAGGATGTAGCGGAAGCCGCCGTAGACGATCATTACCGCGGTGGCGATAATGGCAATACCGATCGCATAGTTATAGACCGCTTGAATATATTCGGCCAAAAACGGAACGTTGATATAAACTCCTGATACGGTGGGTGCGGAATAATAAAGTCCCGGTATAGCAACATTGGGAGCATAAGCTTCGCCGATTTCGGTTCCGTCATTAGAGGTGCCGGCTGCGGAGCCGTTGCCGGTATAATTTGCCGCCACCGCCGGACCTTCGTGACACATCCCTTCAGATATTCGCTTGCATTGATTTGCAGGTAACAGTGTGCAGGTAAGGGATCTGGTTGCTTGGTTGCCGTTTCCGGGAATTCCAGCGCAGGCCGCCGGACTTGTAGAGTCATCGGCATTTACCGTAAGACAGATATTTTTATCTGGTTTGTCGGCTGAAATGCATTTACAACAAACCTCGGCAAAGGCGGGGCTCACGATGAAAAATGAAAAAATCAACTGAAAAAATAATAAAACCACACCGAAGGTTCTTTTTGTAGCTTGGTCGTTTGTTATAGATTTTAAATGTCGGTTCATTGATTTTATCTCGGCCATTTTTTGAATATTTACAGGCTTTTGGATCTTGTACTTTTACAATCCACTCCATGATATCACGAAAGTTGATTTAAACATGATTCAAGTTTAAACTATAGTCAGCAATTGATGCACAATAAAGATCAATCGGCAAAAAAAACACGGAGGAAAAAACAGCTTTTTTCGTTTTTATTTTTGGCAGTCTTTTTTATCTCCCTCTCCGCATTTTTTTTGATTTATGCCACGCCGACTTTTGCAGAAAAAATAAAAATCCCCAAATTAAACGTTTCCATACCCGGCTTGGATTTTAAAAAATTGCCGGTTATCAGAACTGCCGGGAAAATTTACATACCTTGGCTTGGAGCCTATATCGCAGCTGTTTATGCGTATTTAGTCGGTGTTTCAGTGATCGCGGCAGCGGTCATGATCGTCTACGGCGGCTTTCGCTACATCTTGGGTTCGAGTATGGGTAGCGTAACCCGCGGAAAGGAAATCATTAAAGATGCTCTGATTGGCTTGATGTTGATTTTTGGAACTTATACAATTTTAGCGACGTTAAATCAAAATCTCGTTGAACCAAAAAGTCTTGCAGTTGAGAGTGTTAATCCAGTATTACTTGGACGTGTTGCTGAAGTATTAAGTACTACACGGGAGCCCACTTATCTCCCCCCTGTGATTCCAAGAGCAGAACCCACACCTACTGCCCCAGAAGCACCAGCAGTGTCTCTGTCTACTCCACCGACAATGGGCGGCGAGGTAGCTCCCTCATTCACGCCATCATCTGAACCCTGTCCGCTCGATTGGGCGGTAGTAACGACGCCGGATAGAAGCGGGGAGCCAAAGGGAAAGAATGGAACAAGTTATGCATTTACTGGACATACAATAGAATTTTTTGAAAAAATAATTCCACTTTTAACTGGAAATACATTTTCATCACGCATTCAACAAGCTGCCGATATAGCCGTTAGGTGTAAGGCTGCATTAACATCATGTGGAGCGACTAGCGGTTTTTTATGGACATTGGCAGGAGTAGGAGATAAGGAATGCTTACACTTGGGCAACGCAAAAGAGAAGAAAAAACTCTTTCCCCAGTGGTCTTGCCAGCCGCATCAGCCGAACCCCGTAACACTAAGGCCAAAGGATACATATCAAAGCATACGGATTATGGATTTTGGAGACTTTAGCGGCCTGGTTTGTAATAACAAATGTTCACAAGCTGATAAAAAGTCGGATTGTGTAGCTACTCAAGGAGCAGCAATAGCCAAAGCGCGCGACATCGCCATGAGATTAGGGGGTGAAGGTTACCCAGATTCATGGTCTAATGAATTAAAGCCGGGCGATGTGTTGTGGATGTACTCGGGAAACACCGAATGTCAAGGAATGCATTCGACCATTTTTTTAGGATGGGAGAACCAGAGCGGGAAGGCAAGGATTGTACAAGGACAAGTAAATTGGCCAACTACTTATGGCAGTGTTTGTTTGAAGTCAGCGTGCGGTAATTGGGCGGCTATAACTAATATTATACGTCCAAATCCTGCTAAGGTGACCCCACCAGATCCTACACCTGCGCCGTAGTTAGAAACGATTAGAAAAAGTCACGCTTGCTTTTAAAAGATTTTTCGTCAGTTCGCCGGTTCTTGGAAGTCTAAACAACAACGGAATCCATTTTCCATGGCCCTCGTTCCTGCAGCATGGGCTGTTTTGGCCCAATCTGTATTAAAACAGTCGGGTAGAAGATTTGAATTATAATGATGAGCTACCGGATTCCAGTAAAAACCAACCCAAGCATAAGGTTTACTATCACCAGTTATCGGGCCCATGGCAATACGTTGTTCAGCGGTCTTATCTTTACCTGCCGCTGAAACGGTGATTTCCTGAACATTTGCCGTTAGATCAAAAACTCCTTCAGCGGATTGACAGGTTGCTCTTTTTCCGCTAGGTTCAGCTCCGCTAATTCTTTCTAAATATAGCTTCAAATAATCAAAAGCTGCTTTCCAGATATAGGGTGCGTTTGTCGCTGGATCTTTTTTTGTGACGTTATTAGCACCCTTAGCTCTATCATTACTAATAAATAACGGGTTAAGTGGATTAAGTAAACTTGTTTCTGGCTTAAATGGAATGATATACGTTACTATTAGAATATCGTCTTGGGGATTTAATAGTATCTTTTCTGCTATTGTTAAGTTTTTTCTGGAACCAGGATCTGAATCATAGTTACATGGGGCCTGAGGATTTTCTGGTTTTGGTATGGTTAACCAGGCTTGACCCGATTCCAAAGATTTTCCAGCGGTTATTTGTTTGCCTTCGACATAATTTGAACCATAACTAAATAATCTATCTCCGTTGGGCCCCAGACAAGCTCTTTGCCATTCCATATTCCAACATAATCTTTTTCCATGTTCCTTGCAGTACCAATCCGCCTCCCAGTCGTTTACGCCATTATAAGGGTAAACACCCGGCTGATTCGGAGCCTCGTAAGTATCCATACAAAAAGATTTTATTTTTTGGCGCATAACCTTCTCATATTGCTCACTGTAAGGAATTTTTTTCATATCCTCCGGACAGCTTCCTTGAGCCACAAATTCGCCTTTAGAGTTTCGGACAACGGTTCCGGGCGGAGGCGGAGTAACTGTGGGTTGTACCGGTGCTGTAGGCGCTGGGGGTTGCGGTCCTACGCTAAGATCGATTATTTCTACTTCATCTTCAGATGTACTTTCTCCACTGACCGTGGCCGCTTCTCTGACGCGTTCCGCCTCCATACTTGGATCATCAAACGCCCCCTGGCGGCTTACGATGTTTACACCCAGAACGGACATTTCGACGAGTTTTGGATTTAGGGTTGAGAGTATGGTATGCATTCCGAGGATCAGAAATAAACCGATTAGCGCATTAATGATCCACTCTTTGCCGCGGCTGACGGAGGTGGCGGCAGATCCGACTATGTAAAGGAAACCGCCATAAACTATGGCGACAGTCGTGGCAATAACCGAGATTCCGACGGCGTAGTTATAGACTGCAGAAATATATTGGGCGAGAAACGGCTGATACGCCTTGCCGCCGGTCACGTCGACTGTTTCTTGAAATTGGAGCCCCGGTATCTTTATTTCTAGTTTTGGCGTTGCGATGGTTTTGCTAAGCGCCGATGGCGTACTTTCTGTCGGTATATAAGTCGAGGCCGTAGCTGGCGTATTAAAACAAATCGCAGAGGCATTAGAAGCGACGATTTTTTGGCATTGTGTAGTTAGCGGCGTGCTATCGCAGGTGTAATTTGCCAGGTTGCTATTGCTGGATTTCAGGTTTGCACACGTATCGTAATCGCCTGTAAGGCATATATTTTTCGTTGGTTCGCTTGCCGCATGGCAATTGCAACAGATCGCCGAAACCAGAGTCGGCGATAAAATGAAAAACAACGAGCCGGTAAAAAATATTTTTTTTATTTTTTCAGCCCTCGTTTTTTTCATGTTGCCTCCTTAGGTTTTTACGAATTCAAAAACGTATCGATTTTTTCCTTGAGCGTGCTTTCGTCGATCAATCCCTGGTGCGCTTCGGTGCCGATAAACAGGAAGGGGACGGAATTAACCCCGTCATTTTGGGCGGCTTTTACGTCGGTTTCGATAAGTTGTCTTATACCTTGGTCTTTTCTGCAAGCGGCGATTTCCTGAGAGTTTAATTTTAATTCGCGCGTAATACCGCTGTAAACGGTTTCATTTGGATTCGTTACGGTGTTTAAAATGTCGTAGGTTTCCCAGAATTTTCCCTGGAAAGCGGTACATCGCGTATATATCGCGGCTGTCATGGCTTTATCATCATCCAGGGACGGATGATCGCGCCAAACCAGGCGGACCCGGCCGTTATATGCGGAAATGATTTTGCTTAAAATGTCCGCTGTTGCGCGGGAATCCGGCGAATTGAAATCCCCAAAAAATACGACCGTAGCCTCGGACAGGTTGTTGCCGTAGCGCATGGGGTCTGTAAAACGAACTGCCGGCGGTTTCATTTTAGCGAGTTCGATGGTTTGAGGGAGCATCATGAAGCGGACATTTTCAGGCGGCGTACCGGCGATGTACGAGCTTCTCCGGATGGTAAATTCGTTAAAAATCAACCATACCCCGAGGCTTAGGAGAATCAGGATTAAAAATCCAAGGATTAAATATTCAATGCGCTTCATAATTATTGGCTCATCGTAAGTTTCATTTTTGTCATTCCCGTGAAAACGGGAATTCAGAGTCTAAGCATATAAATTCCACTTTGAATTATTCTTTGTATCCCGAATCCCCGTTTTCACGGGAATGACAGTGAATTCAAATTCGCCGGTAGTTCGATTATTTAACATCATAGCTGTAAAGCTTGCCTGAATTCGCGTCAGAAAAAATCAGTTTGGTTTTATCGCGGTTCAAAACAGGCTGGCGGATCGTATAATTCTGGTCCGGAGTATTTATTTTTTGTGAAATGCCCGTGTCCAGGTTTACGCGGTAGACATCATCCGGGAGGTTCGCGAAATCGTCACGCTTGATCCCGGCGTTATCCGGCAGGTTTTGCGGCACGCCGCAGTAAAGCAGACTGTCCGATGCCCAGACGCATTTATCGGCCCAGGTGTTTATTTGCAGGTTGCGCCTGTTTGCTCCGATGTCAGCCGTTTCGCCGGACGTGATCCAAAGTACAGGCCTATTACGGCTATCCGGATGCCAGACGCTAAACAATAATTGTTTACCGGTAGGGGACCAGTTAGGCAAAAAATCCTGCCCCGGCGCTATCAAGCCTTTAAAATTTTCATGGTTTTTACCAACAAAAAGAATCTCCTGTTCGTTATTGCCCCTTAGTTGGCCTGTTTCAGCGTAGGCCACGATATCGCCTTGCGGATCCCAGGAAACATGTGCCTTGGACGCGTTGTTACCGAGCGCTTCTAGCGCTTTGGCCTCGGTTCCGTCCGGATTCGAGATCATTAGCCAGCGATTATTGACGTCTACGCCCATGCTTTTAGCGGCTACGCGGCTGTCGTTAGCCGCAAAATCGAATTCCTCCCAATGGGCGGGTAGGGTAACCTGCCTTTTAGCGTTGAAATCATAATAAACATTTGAACCGTCAGGAAATTCCAATATAGCTTGATCTTCCTGATTACCCCAGCTTACTTTGTCCACATTGAAGAACTGTTTTAATGAAAGCAGGCTGATGGATCCGTCGTCCGTGATTTTATAGAAACGGCCGTCTTCCGGATTATAGTACCTGGCGCCATCACCGGTCGGTGATTCTGTTACGGCCTGGGTGATGCCGTCGTAGAGCAGTCTGGTTTTTACTTCGGCGGCCGGTTGAGTCGGCCCGGTTATCGGGGTAGGGGGTATGAATTCGCCGGACGGTAATACACCGGGCGCTGTCGGGGTCACGGCAACAACCGGAACGCCGACACCTGCGGCCGGCAATTGCCCGGCTAGTTCTTCAGGCGTAGGTTGAGGCGCCAGCGTCGGCTTTCCTACAAAAAACATCCAATAAAGCCCATAGCCCATACCGATTGAGAAGATCACAAAAAATACTGCGAAAATAATTTTTTTCGTACGTTCCAACATATGGCGTGATTATATCGCGCCTGTATGATTTGCGATAGTTATGAGGGATAAGCAACCGTCACGGATTAATTTAGTTGACGATATCGGCGACAAATGTGAAGCCTGGTATTTGGTTGAACATAGCCATAACCGTAATGATCAGGACGATGAGCATGAAAAAAGGGCAGCAACAGGGATTCGTACAGGTCAGGCCACAGGATAAAAGGGTATCGACAAAAATGGTTACGACATCTTCAGCCAGCGATTGGTCGAAAAACGTTTTTCCGGCCAGTCTATTTTTCATATCCGAAAAGAAAAGCGGCACGAAAATATATTTATTCAGCATCTGGATATTCAACTGGAGAATCAGGAAGATGATTGTAATATAGCTGGCTGATGTACCCAATGCCGAACCTTCCACCACTCCGCGGGTAGTAGACTGGATGGCTTTTTGCGCCTTTTGCATCTGCTGTTGCGCATCAAGCATTTCCTGTGCCTGCTCGGCGGGTTGCGCTTCTTGTTGTTCCGCTTGTTTTTGAGCCTGCAGACGCATAGCCATTTCCTCCTCTTCCTCTTGTTCCTCCTCTTCCTCTTGTTCAAGCTGCTCCTGCTCTTCCATTTCTTTTTGTCGCGCTTCTTCCTTGGGAGCTTCTGTTCTTTGCTCACCCGGTCGTCCCTCTCCGCCCTGTCCCTCGCCGGTTAAACTTTCTTTGGTACGAAACATTTCTTCTTGCTGTTGTCGCATCCTGGATGCTTCTTCTGCTCCTGAAGTGCTGTACCCACCTCCAGATTGAGGTTGATTAGCTTGGGACTCCGCGCTTTTTTCGCTTTGCAGACGCATGGCGTTTTGGCTTGCGCCTCCAGCTTCTCCGGCTGCACCTGCACCTGCACCGCCCATTCCTCCACCGGCCGCCGCGCCTGCGCCAGCTCCGCCCGCGGCTGCTCCTGCGCCACCACTTGCGGCGGCTGCGGCTATTGGTACTACCATACTAGGAGAGTTTTAAGCCGTTAGACGTGGCTTTAATCCGCAGCTTTTTTTTCTGCGGTTGTTCCGTCAGAATTCGTCCGATGGCGGCAGTGATCTCTTTTTCCACTAAACGACGCACTGCCCTGGCACCTTCTTCTTTTGGTAAAGGTTGGGATAAGAGCCACTCCAAAACATCATCACCGGCTTGGCAGGCTACGAGTTGAACACTCTCTACGCGGGACAGGATTTTTTTCAGTTCACGTTTTAAAAGTTCCTTAATGGGTCCGCGATTGAGCGGCTGAAAAACAACCACGCGATCCAGCCTGTTTAAAAGTTCCGGTCTGAAACGCAAAGCCAATTCATCTTTTATCATTCTTTCGAACGATTCGTCGTCACTGTTTTCATTATTTTCGAACCCTAATGATTTTTTTTCTAGTCTGTCACTGCCGACATTGGACGTTATTATTGCGTATGAATGCTTGAATGATACTGGTCTGCCGGTTCCATCGGTCAGGCATCCGTCTTCAAGAATTTGTAATAATAAATTTTGAACGTCCGGATGAGCCTTTTCGAATTCATCGAATAAAACGACCGAATGCGGACGTTTGCGCAAAGCGTCGGTCAGACGCGTGCCATCGCGATAACCTACATACCCAGCCGGAGAGCCTACAAGTTTTGCGACCGTGTGTCCTTCAGAGAATTCTGACATATCCAACTTAATGAGCGCTTCTTCACGGCCAAAAAGCTCTTGCGCTAAAACTTTGGCGGTTTCTGTTTTTCCCGTGCCCGAAGGACCCACGAAAAGTAAAGCTGTTTTTGGACGTTTTGGATCAGATAGACCTAGTCTTGAACGAAAAATAGCGTCGCTAACCGCAGACATGGCTTTAGGCTGTCCCAGGATCTGTGATGTTAGACGGTTCTCTAGGCTTGAAAGCCGTTCTCTTTCCGTAGCTAAAACCGTAGAGAGAGGCACGTTAGCTACGCGTGACACTACTTCAGCCACGTCTTGAGGCGTTACCAGGGGTCGGTCTTTAGAACGGGCGTCATCGTATGCTTTTTTTAGAACTTGAAACTCATGATCAAGTCGATCCATGTCTTTTGATGCCTCATCCGCTTTAGCCAGGTTTCCTTCGTGCACGGCTTGGTTTTTATTATCTTCGGCTACCTGGACGGCTAATTCCAGCGAGGCAAGCCGCTCCATCCGTTCGCTTGATTTGCGGCGGGCGATGACGCTGGCCGCTGATTCATCTAATAAATCTATCGCTTTATCCGGGAAAAAACGATCAGGAAAATATTTTTCTGCAAAATAGATGCAATTTTCCAGGATGCCTTTGGCGTATTTCACGCGGTGGTAATCAGCATAGTATTTTTCTAATCCTTTTAAAATTTCGAGCGTTGCTTCGGCAGAGGGCTCTTCGATAGCTACGGGTTGGAAACGGCGTTCCAGGGCCGCATCAGGTTCGATGTGCTTTTTATATTCGGCCCAGGTTGTAGCACCGACACAGCGGATTTCGCCGCGTGAAAGCGCCGGCTTTAAAATATTGGCCGCGTCCAGCGATCCGCTTGTGGAGCCGGCGCCGACGATATTGTGTATTTCGTCGATAAAAAGTATGACTTCCGGATCGTTGCGAACTTCGTCTAAAATTTGTTTGAGTCTGGCTTCGAATTCTCCGCGGTACATGGTGCCGGCTACGGTCAGGGCTAAATCAAGAACCAGGAGTTTTTTTCCATGCAATGCATCCGGCACGTCACCTTCGCTTAAACGTTTTGCCAGTCCTTCGACGATAGCGGTTTTACCTACGCCCGGATCACCCAGAAGCACCGGATTGTTTTTCATGCGACGGCAAAGAATTTCTATGACCCTGTCGAGTTCGCGCTCACGGCCGATGACCGGGTCCAGACTGGCTGCGGTCTCCGGATTAGTCAGTTCACGTGTAAAAGCTTCGAGTGCCGTAATTCTTGTCTGTCTGGGCATTTGCGGCCGTCCTAATTCCGGCGGCAGGGGAGTGGGATCATCCATTTCATCACCACCTATGGCGAGCTCCGGAAAACGTGATGTTGATTTTAAAACTTGCAACACTTGTTCGCGTAACTGTGCAAGGTCCAGTTTTTGATTATCAAAAAAAGTTTTCAAATCAGGATATTCACCTTCAAGCAAAGCAGAAAGTAGATGTTCGGTGCCAACATATTTATGTTCGTTGATATGCGCGGTTAAAACGCATTTTTCCAAGATTTTTTTGACTGCCGGAGAAAGGTCGGGTGCAGCTACTTTGCCTCTTTGTGAGCTCGGTATTCCTCGTAGCGCCAGTTCTGCTTTATGTATATCGATACCTTGTTTTAACAGAAGTTCGGCTCCGATAGAACCTTTTTCATTTATCAGACCGATTAAAAGATCACCCGGCTCAACAAGTTCACGACCGCTTGCAACAGCAAAGCCAAGCGCCTTTTGCAATGCTTCTTTTAGGTGGGTGGTAAATCTGTCCAAAATATCTGGCGTCAGCATGTTGATTATTTATTATCTATTATCGCTCATTTGCCGCAGTTTGGCGATGCGATCATCAATGGGCGGGTGTGTGGAAAACGCGGTTTTAATGAATTTGGAAACGCCTCGATCCTGAGTCGGTTCCGAAATCCATAAATGATTGGTTACGGAAGATGTTTTTTGCATGGGCAGGTTAGTATCGCGTATTTTTTCTAGGGCTCTAGCCAATCCTTCCGGATATCTCGTTAAAAGCGCACCTGACGCATCAGCCAAGTATTCACGTTTTCGTGATATTGCGAGTTTGATCAATTGACCGATAAGCGGGGCAAGAATCAGAAAAAGAATTCCCAAAACAACGAAAATCCCGCCGCCGCTATCTCTGTTGCCACGCTTTCTGCCAAAGCCGAAACGTATAAATTGATCTCCGATAATGGAAATAGTTCCGACCAAAACAATGACTAGCATCATGAGCCTGATATCCAGATTTTTTACGTGTGATAATTCATGTGCGAGAACGCCTTCGAGTTCCGTGCGTTCCAACCTGGTTAGGAGGCCGGTTGTAACCGCGATGGATGAGTGTTCCGGATCGCGTCCCGTGGCAAAGGCATTTGGTGAGTCATCTTCTATAATGTAGATGCGCGGTCGCGGTACGCCGGAGGTAATCGATAGGTTTTCTACAATGTTCCACAAAGTTGGAAACGTGGAACGATCGGTCAGCTCATGCGCGCCGCTCGTAGTAAGCGCGATTTTATCTCCCGCAAACCAGGAGACCAGCGTCATGCCAAGCGAAATGATTAACGCCAGGATTAGTGCGAAAGGTCCGGTATCGGTAACCACGTAACCATAAATCCAACCAACAGCCGCGATCAGACCGATGAAGATAAAGATTAAAAGCCAAGACTTACGGCGATTGGAATCGATTTGAGAATACATGACGCGATAGAAGCGTAAGTAAGAACGTACTAAAATCGTACTTCGTACCTCGTACTGGGTAAATAAATACGAAGTACGAGGTACGCTGTATGCAGTATGCTCTTATTAGAATTTAACCTGCGGTGCGGTTTTTTCGGCTTCGGCGATTTCGAAGAATTCGCGTTTTACAAATCCGAGCACGCCACCGATCAAGTTAGTCGGAAAAATTTGAAGTTTGGTGTTGAAGTCACGGACATTGCCGTTGTAAAAGCGGCGAGCGGCTTGGATTTTGTCCTCGGTATCCGTCAGGTCCTGTTGCAACCTAAGGAAGTTTTGGTTGGCTTTAAGTTCCGGATATGATTCGGCTAAAGCGAAAATGCTTTTTAACGTCTGGCTTAACTGGTTTTCAGCTTCTGCCTTGTTAGCCATGCCCTGTGCACTCATAGCAGAATTCCTGGCTTGGATGACTTTCTCGAAAGTTTGTGATTCGTGGCTCGCATAACCTTTGACCGTCTCAACCAGGTTGGGGATCAGGTCGTATCGGCGTTTAAGTTGGACGTCGATATCCGACCAGGCTTCGTCTGTCCGGTTTTTTAAAGTCACCAGGCCGTTATAAGTAAAAATGGCCCAAATAAGAATAACTCCGATGATTACTGAGATCCAAATAAGCATATATTCTTGGTTAATAAAGAATGAAGTGTTACGCTACGCATTATAGCTAAAACTAGCTGATAAGTCCATGGCTTTCGTACTTCGTACAAGTTAATCTAATTTTTTTAATATGAACGATAAAAATTCTCTTAGCGGTGTGTTTAAAGCGTATGACATTCGGGGTTTGGCCCCGGAACAGATTGATACGGATTTTGCGTTGCGTTTGGGTAAAGCAGTGGTAGCTGAACTCGCGCCGAAAAAAGTTTTAGTCGGACGTGATATGCGGACCACTTCTTTTTCGCTCGAGTCGTCTTTAATCGAAGGATTGACCGGAAGCGGGGTAGATGTGGTCAGGATCGGCCTTTGTTCAACTCCGATGTTCAATGTCTTGCTCGGTTTGGCAGGTGGCACGTTCGATCTGGGAATCATGATTACGGCCTCCCATAATCCCGGTAAGTACAACGGATTCAAATTAACTAAAGGTGATTGTTTGCCGATTGGCGAAGGCGGCGGCATGGAACAAGTGCGGGATGCGTTTTTGAGTAGTAAAGAAATTAAGTCTGATAAAGTCGGCACCGTAACCGACGATGCGACGGCGCTGGATAGATATCTGGATCATATTTTAACCCTGGCCAAGATGCCGGATGGTATGCCGAAGATTAAAGTTGCGATTGATGCCGGCAACGGTATGGCTGGTGCTGTTTTGCCAAAACTTTTATCGCGCCTGCCATGGCTCGAAACCGTACCTCTTTTTTTTGAACCGGACGGAACTTTCCCGAACCACGAAGCTAATCCACTCAAAGTTGAAACTTTGGATCATCTAATCTCGGTCGTGAAGAGTGACGGTTGCGCGCTCGGCGTGGCGTTTGATGGCGATGCTGATCGCGTGGGTTTCGTAGATGAAAAAGGCGTGCCGATTTCGGGTGATCTCATGACCGCTTTTTTAGCCGAAGAAATTTTGAAAGATAAGCCGGGTGGCTTGGTGCATTATGATGTCAGATCGTCATGGGCCGTGCCCGAAGCCGTGAATCGCGCCGGTGGAAAATCGAGTATGTGCATGGTCGGCCACGCCAAGATCAAGAAGCTCATGCGGGAGACCGGCGCGGTTTTTTCCGGCGAACTTTCCATGCATTTTTATTTCAGCGATTTATGGAATTGCGAATCCGGAGATCTGGCTATGCTACTCGTAATCCGCCGCATGATTGAGATTAAAAAGCCGTTGTCAGAATTATTCGCTCCCATTAAAACTTTTTTCCATTCAGGTGAAATTAATTTCGAAGTCGAAGATAAACAAGGGGCTATCGCCAGGATCGAAAATACATACGGGCCAAAGGCAGTATTGATAGATAAAACCGATGGCGTGAGATTAGAGTTTCGTGATCCGGCCGTGAAAGCGGATGACTGGTGGGTGAGTGTGCGCGCTTCAAACACCGAACCGTTACTGCGTCTCAATATCGAAGCCGCTACGCCGGAAAAACTTGCAGAAAAAGTTCAGGAGCTTTCGGCTCTCATAAAGTTATAAAATCATGATCGGCATTTTTGATTCAGGTATTGGTGGCCTGACGGTTGTCCGTGAACTGCTTAAACAATCACCGGAAGCGGATTTCGTGTATCTCGGTGACACGGCGCGTACGCCGTACGGCAACAAGAGTCCGGAAACCGTAATCCGCTATTCCCTTGAAGACGCTAAATTTTTGTTGTCTCACGGTGCGACGATAATCGTGGTGGCATGCAATACGGCAAGCGCACTTGCTTCGTCTGCGCTACGAGAAACATTCCCGGATGTTCCGGTATTTGAAGTTATTGCTCCTGCTGTCGAAGATGCATTAGCCAAGACCAAGGGGAGAGTGGGTGTCATCGGCACTCGCGCCACGATCTCATCCGGCATCTATGAAAAGCGTCTGCGTGAAAAAAAAGACGTGGAAATTATCACTGCAGCCTGCCCGCTTTTGGTACCGCTGGTAGAAGAAGGTTGGCTGGATAATGCAGAGACAAAAAGGATCGTTAAACACTATTTGAGTCCATTGCGTCAGGCCAATATTGATACATTGATTCTAGGATGTACTCATTATCCTTTGCTCGCTAAAGTCATCCAGCGAACCGTGGGTCGCAGGGTCAATCTCATTGACTCTGGCGCCTCGGTTGTAAGCCGAGTGTTGGAGCATG
Source organism: Patescibacteria group bacterium (assembly GCA_043818395.1). Classification (GTDB taxonomy): domain Bacteria; phylum Patescibacteriota; class Patescibacteriia; order 2-12-FULL-60-25; family 2-12-FULL-60-25; genus JBDRFZ01. The sequence goes on along the minus strand of JBDRFZ010000028.1, from coordinate 20,949 downwards.
AGTCCTTAGACCGGGGTTCATGTCATCCCCGTGAAAACGGGGATCCAGAAAATATCCAAACAATACCAATTAAATCATTTCGGGAGGATTCATGTTTTTACGGGAATGATAATAAAAGCGGACGACAAAATTTCTTCCTAACCGACGTCTCGAATCGATCGTCTGAAATCGCTGCCAAATGGCTTGGTCAGCCAATAAAATTTCAAAAAGCTGATATGGGATAAAAAAAACGACCTCGACCCAAGTATTGGGGAGGTCGTTCCGGCGCGTCATGAACGCGCCTTAAGTTTGGTTTAGCTCTTGATCTCCGTCCCGTTCGTGGACTGAACGGTCGGCGCGGGGGGCTCGGGGGGGAGGGCGATCTCGCTGTTCGGGTTGACACGGAGTTTCTTGAACTCCTCGTTTTCCTCGAACATCCAATCGAGAGCGTGGTAGATCATCTGCTCCTCTCGGAGAGACTTCACCTCGGCCGGGAAGAGCTTGAGGTACTCTTCCGTACGTTCGGTTTCGGGGCCGATCGTGCATTTGACCGTGCCCTGGGGCATGTCCGGGTGCCCGTTGCGGAACAGGGCCGTCTCCACGACCTTCTGGGTGGCACTCGCGTAGCGTTGGGCTACCCTGGCCACACGGTCCACATCCTTCTGCTTGAGCTCCGCCATTTCCCTTGCGTGTTCCTTGTCTCGGAACTCCGCGTTGCCCTGACAGACCTCCAGTCTGCGGTCGTCGCATCCGATGCTGAACAGAGTGGTGATGAGAACGAGAACGGGGAGGGTTTTGAAAAAACGTGTTGCTTTCATTATGCTCCTGACTAGCCGGTTGGTTAAACTCCGGCTCCACAGCGCTATGCCAATAAATGACATGGCACTGCAGAGCCAGAATTAAAACCTAAATCAAAAGTTTTTAAGGTACGACAAAGCAACATATCAGAAAAAGTTAAAAGTGTCAAGAGTGATACTCGCAAAAACAATAATATTTTGCTAATTCTAGCCTAGATATTTGTATTAGTAACATCGTCCATCGTCGGGGCACGGCGCGCCGGGCCCCTACGATTACGGCGTTTAGGCGATTTTCGCTTTACGTGAATTTCGTTCGATTCGAGTAAATGACGCTATTTCATGTTTCGCCCGGGCGGGGAGACCCCGCCCCTACATAAACACCGTGCATTTATTCTTTGTCATTCTTCTGAATTTACGATAGTCTTACATCCATGACTTTAATAATTTTTCTTTTATTGCTTTCGGTTTTAGTGATTGTGCACGAACTTGGGCATTTTTTGGCGGCACGCCTCTTTAAAGTGAAAGCCGAAGAATTTGGCGTGGGTTTTCCGCCGCGTATCGTGGGTTTTGTCAAAGAAAAATCGCGTTGGAAAAAAGTGAATTCAAAAGATGAGACGTCTTATAAAAATACGATATGGTCATTTAACTGGTTGCCGCTCGGCGGATTTGTGCGCATTAAAGGTGAACAGGAAAATGGAATCAATGACCATGATTCAATTCATAGCAAACCCATCTGGCAGCGCGTCATTATTATTTCGGCTGGTGTAATAATGAATTGGCTGGCAGCCATTTTGCTTTTTACCGGTTTGTATTTTTTTGGAATTAACGCGTTATACGATACGGTTCCCGGACCTACAGCAAACATTTCTGATAGCACAGTCGTTGTCACCGAAACCTTGCCTGATTCACCAGCCGCCAAAGCCGGACTTGAAATTGGTGATGAAATTATATCCATTAACGGCACGACATATGTCATGTCGGATCAGGTCAGGGAAGCGATCCAGGGATTCGGAGAAAATACTTTTGATCTTTCGATTCGTCGCGAGGGAGAAGAAAAGGATTTGAAAGTTACGCCCGAATTTATTTCTGAAATCAACCGCTATGGCTTAGGCGTAGGTCTGGCTAACTCGGGGCGCATTTCTTTTCCACTGCATCTGGCTTTCGTGAATGCGGTAAAAACGACTTATGATTTAACTAAAACAATCGTCTTCGCTTTCGGCGGCATTATCCGCGATTTATTCGTGGATCACCGCGTAGCCGAAGATGTTTCCGGCCCGGTCGGTATTGCAGTCATTGCCGGTAAGATCGCCAAGCAGGGGATCGCGCCATTCGTGCAATTCGCGGCCGTCATCTCGGTTAATCTGGCGGTCATCAACTTCCTTCCAATTCCGTCGCTCGACGGCGGCCGGGTGGTATTCCTGATCTACGAAAAGTTGCGTCGCCGGCCGGTAAACAGAAAGCTCGAGCTTTCCATGAATAAAATCGCTTTTTTGATTTTAATCCTGCTCGTCATCCTGGTTACGGCCCGCGATGTTTCACGTTACGGCAGTATTATCATGGGCGGCGTTAAAGGTTTGGTCGGATTGTAAACTTTACGTCCGATGTAACACGTTCTACGCTATAGTCATAAGAAAATATGCAAGATCAATTGAACGCTTTGAGGTTGGAGGCGACGGAAGCCGTGGCTTCGGTTAAAAATTCGGAAGAGCTGACTTCGGTTGAAATAGATTTTTTAGGCCGCAAAGGCAAGTTTACGGGATTACTAAAATCACTCGCTGAAGTTCCGGCAGAAGATCGGGGACGCCTGGGCGCTTTGGCTAATCAGAATAAAAAGGAAATCGAATCTTTAATCGCTTCCCGTCGCAAAGAGTTGGAAGACGCCAAACTATCATCTCTTGCCGAGTCTGAAAGGGAAGATGTGACAGAGCCGGGAATCCGCCCGCCCGAAGGCTATTTGCATATCGTGTCGCAGGCGTTTCGTGAGATTACTTCTATATTTGATAAGATCGGATTCACGCGCACGCGTTATCCAGAAATAGACTGGGATTGGTACGCATTTGAATCGCTTAATATGCCGCCCGACCACCCTGCGCGCGACGAATGGGAAACGTTTTTTATGGACGCGCCGCCGTCAAAAATGGGAAAGATGGTACTCACGCCGCACACTTCCAATTCGCAGGTGCGAGAACTTGAACGCGGCGAGTTCCCGGTGCGCATGATCAATATTGCCAAATGTTACCGCCGCCAAAGCGACACGACTCACGTGCCCATGTTTCATCAGTTCGAGGGACTTTACGTGGATAAAGGAGTCTCGATTGCGCATCTCTGCGGCGTCTTGGATTATTTTGCTAAAGCTTTTTTTGGGCCAGAAAGAAAAACGCGCTTGCGTCCGTTTCACTTTCGTTTTACCGAACCGTCTTTCGAGATCGACGTTTCCTGCGGCGTGTGCGGCGGTACTGGAATCGGTGCGGATAAACAAAAGTGCCGCGTATGCAAACGCGGTTGGCTGGAACTCGGCGGTGCGGGCATGGTGCATCCGAATGTTCTCAAAGCCGGCAAGGTTGATCCGAAAAAATATTCTGGTTTTGCTTTTGGCTGGGGCGTAGAGCGGACTTATATGATGAAAGAGGGCATGCAAATCGACGATATCCGCATTTTGTATAAAAACGATTTAAGGTTTTTAAAACAGTTTTAAAATGCCGTATGTTATTAAAATCGTTGGCTATCTGTCATTGCGAGTAGTCCGACGACGAAGCGATGACAGATAAAAAACTATGAACTCCCTTGTCTCTTACGAATGGCTTAAGCACTACGTGAATCTGAAAGGCGTTTCGCCTGATGAATTCGCGCGCCGTATTTCGCTTTCCGGCCCGGCTGTGGAAAAAATTATTCCGCAGGGACGCGATTTGGAAAAAATCGTGGTCGGCCAGATCAAAGAAATCAAGCCGCATCCTAATGCCGACAAACTCCGCCTTGTTATGGTCGATGTCGGTCTCAGCTCCCAGTTACAAGCTCCCGGCTCCAAGAAGAGTGTTCACCTCCATATTGTTTGCGGCGGGTCTAATCTCGAGAAAGACCAGTGGGTTGCAGTTGCGCTCATCGGCGCCAAGGTTCGTTGGCACGGGGCAGGGGATTTGATCGAGCTTCAACCGGCCGAGATCCGCGGACAAAAAAGCGAGGGCATGATTTGTGCGGCCAGTGAGATTGGTCTTGGCGAAGCGTTTCCGCACGAAGAAAAAGAAATTTTAGATTTAGGCAAGGAATTTAAATGGAACGTAGGGGCGGGGTCCCCCCGCCCAGGGCGCGAAAATTGCGCCCCTACGCCAGGCGCGCCGTTGGCTGATGTCCTTGGTTTGTCCGACGACGTGGTTATGGATATAGAAGTCACCTCCAACCGCGTCGATGCCATGGGTATGGTCGGCTTGGCACGTGAAGCTTCCGCGATTTTAAATAAGAAGATGATTTGGAAGGCGCCGAAATCCGCGGGGGCGGGGTCCTCCCGCCAAGGGCGCGGAAACCGCGCCCCTACAAAGGTATTGTCCGTCAAGGTAGACGCGAAGAAACTTTGTCCGCGCTACATGGCTGTGAAGATCGACGGCCTAAAAGTCGGACCATCGCCTTGGTGGATGAAGAAGCGTCTCATTTCCGCCGGTCTTCGTCCCATCAATAACATCGTAGATATTACGAACTACGTCCTTCTCGAATACGCTCAACCAATGCACGCGTTTGACGCGGAGATTTTAACTGGCGCGATTCATGTTCGTTTGGCGCAAAAAAATGAAAAGATAAAAGCTTTGGACGGGAAGGATTATGCGCTTGATGATTCGATGCTTATCGTCGCTGACGAAGAAAAACCCATCGCCATCGCCGGCGTCATGGGCGGTGAGAATACGGGCGTTACTCAAAGTACGAATTCCGTTGTCTTCGAAGCTGCGACTTTTGATCCGGTGTCAGTCAGGCGTACGGCGCGGAAACTGAACCTACAATCGGATTCGCAATTGAGATTTGAAAAAGGTTTATCCACTCAGGCGCCACCCGAGGCTTTGGCACGCGCCATAGAACTCACGCTTGAATTGGCTGGCGGTGAAGTTGTGAGTCCGCTTGTAGACGTGGAAGCGGAGAAATACAAACACCAAACTTTTTCTATAAGTTCTGATGAGATCAGGTCGCTCATGGGCGTAGAGATTAAAACCGTAGACATGGTTGGAATTTTACGGCGTCTCGGATTTAGTATTGCGACTTCGGGTAAAACCATAAAAGCTAAAGTTCCGTGGTGGCGTGATCACGATATTGAGTTAGCCAGAGATCTCGTAGAAGAAGTGGCGCGCGTTTACGGCTACGGCAACATTCCGGCCGTAGTGCCTATGGATTTGGCACCGCGGCCCATGGCCGCCGAGCTGGTTTGGGAGGATCGCATTCGCGATGTGGCCAAAGGTGCGGGCCTGACTGAAACTTATTCCTATTCTTTCGTGTCAAAAGAATTGCTGGAAAAAGCCGGTTACGATTCAACTAGCATGTTGCACGTGCAGAATCCTCTTACCTCGGATCTCGAAATAATGCGCACCACGCTTTTGCCATCGCTCCTCCAAGTCGCGGCCGAAAACGTAGAACGCGAACCGAATCTTCGCTTCTTTGAAATATCGAACGTGTATTATCCGAAAAACCGGGTATCGAGCACAAAGCGCGGAACATCAAGCGATTGGACGGATCTGCCGGATGAACAGCCGGAGCTTGGCGCATTATTTTTGGGCGGCGATGATGCCTGGAAAATAGCAAAAGGATTCGTCGAACATTTGTTGCATGAGATGGGAATTGAAGATGTAAGTTGGAAACGCCTTGCAACGGATGAATTCTGGCATCCGGGCAGAACCGCGCAGGCCTTCAAAGATCAGGAATTGATGGCCACGGTCGGTGAAGTCTCGCCTAAGATAGCCAGGAATTTTAAGCTCGAAAGCCGCGTGGCTCTCCTCGATATGCCGCTAAAGTCGGTCGTCAAATTCGCGACTACGGCGCGTCATTACATCCCGCTTTCACCTTTTCCATCGGCCAAGCGCGACCTGGCCGTGCTTGTGGACAGACGCGTGGAATTCGACGACATGGCGCGTGAGATTAAACGAATTGATCCGCTCATTACAAACGTCGAATGGTTCGACACGTACCGCGGTAAAAATCTTCAGGAAAATCAAAAATCAGTAGCCATGCATCTCGAATTCTCATCACCCGAACGGACGTTGGAAAGCAAGGAAGTGGATGGGTTCATGGAAAATGCGGTTTTAATCTTGAAAGAAAAATTCAAAGCGGAAATCAGGGGATAGCCTTCACTGTTTTCTCCAAAGATTGGAATATGGCTATATTCTCTCCCTGTACGAAGGGGGAGTTAGAGGGGGTCTGATTTCGTGTTATACTATTCTCATATGACCCTTGATTCCTCTGTAGACATTTTTTATATCGTGGCCGCCGTGGCGCTGGCCTGGGTAGCGGTTTTTTTGTGCTGGATGCTTTACGAGATCGCCAGGTTTTTCCATCAGACAAACATTGTCGTTGAGGAGACACGTGAAAAGATCGGTCGTTTTGAGCAAGCGATTTTATCCATCAAGGAACGTCTTGAATCATCGGTTTCATATCTCGGGGTGCTGGCCGAAGGCGGCAAGTCTTTGATGTCGTATTTTCATAATCGTGAAGAGAAAAAAGAAAAGAAACGTAAAAAAGGAAAGTTGTTGGAGGATGAAGATGAAGAGTAAGGCATAGCCGGGAAAGGTTACGGGAATAACGGGAGATTAAAGTCTCTTCACATATAGCCAACCGCTGTTTAAGATGCGATTATTAACTTTATAAAACCTGCAGGGCTTGCCCCGTCAGCAGGTTCCATATGCCAGATCCGAATCCATCCATCTCAACCCCCAACTCCCAAGCCCCAGCACCTTCTCCTTTTGTCCATCTCCATGCGCATTCTATGTATTCGCTTTTGGATGCCATGGGCGATCCGTCGGATCTCGTAGCGCGTGCTAAGGAGCTCGGGTATGACGCTATCGCGCTTACCGACCATGGCGGCATGTATGGCGTTATCGAATTTTACGAAGCAGCGACCAAGGCCGGCATCAAACCCATCATCGGACTCGAGGCCTATATCGCACCGCATAAACTTTCGGAAAAGCGGCCGCGTATCGACGATCATGCGTCGCACCTGACGCTCATTGCCGAGACTAACGAGGGCTATCAAAATTTGCTGAAACTTGTTTCCACAGCATATCTCGAAGGTTTTTATTACAAGCCGCGCATGGATAAAGATATTTTGCGGCAAAATCACGCGGGTTTGATTGCCTTATCAGGTTGTCTCAAGGGTGAGATTCCGAAAGCCGCACAATCGCACGATATGCAGCGCGCGGCCGAGCTTGTGGCCGAATATCAGGAGATCTTCGGGCCGGAAAATTTTTTTATAGAACTCGTACATCATCCCGAGTCAGCTACTCAAAATGACGTAAACTCGCGACTCATCGAACTCGCGCATCAAACCGGCGCGCCGCTCGTGGCCACGAGAGATGTGCATTATTTAAATTCTGATGATGCGGATGCGCAGGACGCTTTGCAGTGCATTCATGATGGTAAACTTCTTTCGGAAAATAACCGTTATTCGGTGGCTAACATCGACCATTCATTATGCGCGCCGGAGGTGATGATTGAGGCGTTTAAAGAACAGCCCGGGGCTATCAGTAATTCGCGTTTAATCGCCGACCGATGCAGAGTCGAGCTTGATCTTGGTAAAAATTTTTTACCTCAATTCGAAGTTCCGGCGGGTGAGACGGAGATGTCTTACTTGCGAAAATTGTCTCAAGCCGGACTAAAAGATCGTTACGGCGCCGAACCTTCGTCCGAGGCCGTAGAGCGACTTGATTTTGAATTATCCGTAATTGAGCGCATGGGATTTCCCGGATATTTTTTAATCGTTCAGGACTATGTGAACTGGGCTAAGAACCATGGTGTTATCGTAGGTCCGGGGCGCGGTTCCGGTGCCGGGTCAATCGTGGCCTATGCGCTCAAGATCACTAATCTTGATCCTTTGCATTATGGTTTGCTGTTTGAGCGCTTTCTTAACCCCGATCGTATCAGTATGCCTGATTTTGATTTGGATTTTGACGATGTAAAACGCAAAGACGTAATCGAATACGTAACCCAGATCTACGGACGCGATCATGTGGCCGGCATCATTACTTTTGGAACCATGGCGGCTCGCGCGGCGGTGCGCGACGTGGGCCGCGTTTTAGGTTGGACTTTTCAGGAAGTCGATCGTATAGCCAAGGCTGTGCCGCCTCCTCAGCAGGGTAAACATATTCCGCTCGAAAAATCATGCAAAGAAAATCCGGAGCTCAAAGCCATCTACGAAGGTGATCCGCGAGCGCGTGAACTTATGGATCTGGCGATCAAGCTTGAAGGTACGGCGCGCCACGCTTCACAGCATGCTTGCGGCATCGTGATTGCGCCGCGGCCGCTCGTGGAATTCGCGCCACTGCAAAAAGCCCAGGGTGGAGATGTGGAGCAAGTTATCCAATATTCGCTCCATTCAGCCGAGGTTGCAGGTTTACTTAAAATGGATTTTTTGGGTTTATCCAACCTGACGATCATCCGTGATTGCCTGGAAATTGCTGAAGCCGTTCATGGCGCGAAAATCGATGTAGAAAAAATACCGCTGGATGATGAAGCTACTTTTGAACTATTCGGCAGGGGAGAAACCACCGGCGTATTCCAGCTTGAATCCGACGGCATGAAAAAGTACATCCGAGAACTTAAACCTTCGGCCATCGAAGACATTATCGCCATGGTCGCGCTTTACCGCCCGGGCCCCATGCAATTCATAGAATCTTTTATTGCCCGCAAACACGGCCGTGAAAAAATTTCATACGCCCATCCGCTTTTGGAAAACGCGCTTAAAAATACCTACGGCATTCCGGTGTATCAGGAGCAGGTCATGCAAGTCTCCAAAGATATGGCTGGTTTTACCGGCGGTCAAGCGGATACACTTCGAAAAGCCATGGGCAAGAAGATTGCCAAACTTATGGCCGAGATGAAGGTTAAATTCGTGGAAGGTTCGGTTAGCAACGGCGTGGCGCGTGACGTCGCTGAACAGATTTTTAAACAATTTGAGGAATTTGCAGCTTATGGTTTTAATAAATCGCACGCCGCTTGCTATGCCATGATCGCTTATCAGACAGCTTATCTCAAAGCCCATTGGCCAGAATGTTTCATGGCTGCGCTTTTGAATTCCGATTGTACTAATTTGGACCGCATCATGATCGAAGTCGAAGAATGCCGGCGCATGGGGCAGGACGTGTTGCTGCCTGACGTCAATGAATCATTTGTAAAATTCAGCGTGGTCAAGGCGAGTGTGACTGGCGATCCGGCTACCCGAGAATGGAAAAAACCGACCATCCGTTTTGGACTTTTAGCCATCAAAGGCCTGGGTGAGGATATTGTAACTGAAGTTATTGCAGAACGTAAGAAAAACGGACCATATAAAGACTTATTGGCTTTCATTCAACGCGTTCCGGCAAAAACTTTAAACCGTAAATCCATGGAGTCGCTAATCCGTTCGGGAGCAATGGACAGATTCGGCGACCGTAATCGCTTGCTTTTTAATCTCGAATCCATTCTTCAATTTCGTAAAGACCTGGATCGTGAAGCCGCTTCCGGGCAATCAAGCTTGTTCGCTTCCGCTTCCACGGTACCGGTTTTTAATTTGAAACCCGCTCCCTCGGCTCCTAAGCGGGAAATGTTGTCGTGGGAAAAGGAGCTTTTGGGGCTTTATGTCAGCGAGCATCCATTTAAAGAGTATTCGGAAATGATCGGTTCCGGGCTTGTGCATATATCCGATCTCAAGAGTCATAAAAAAGAAAAAAAAGTCAGAATCGGCGGTGTACTGTCAGTAGCTAAAAAAATTTATACAAAAAATAATGAACCCATGGTTTTTGCGACTATCGAAGATACATACGGCAGCGTTGAAGCCGTAGTCTTTCCTCGGGTTTTTAACGATACGTCGGCTTGTTGGGAAGCGGATAAAACTCTTATAGTTTCAGGTCGGCCGCAGGAAAAAGACAGTGACATGAAGATTTTGGTGGAGACGGCTTTTGAACTTACGCCCGGAAACATTGGTGAGGTTATAAAAACCGGGAACGGCGTTTTTAATGCCGAGAATGACACTTCGGCTTCGCAGGGTACGGGGATAGTACCGCTTACCCTGCACCTTCGTGCCAGTTTACCGGATGCTGTCTTGATACGTCTGCGCAAGATTTTTAATGAAAACCCTGGTCAACATCCGGTTTATTTTTTAATAGATGATGTGGATGGAGAGCGCCGTGTCAAAACATCTGCCCAGATTACCTTTAAAGAAGAAACAATTAATGATATTGAACAGATTTTAGGCAAAGGTACGGTAAAGGTCGGACTTAACAGTAATTCTTGACAAGTTTGGTAACGCATGGGATTTTGATTTTTATGAACCTTCAAGGACGAACAGAAATGAGTTTGCAGGACCAGGCGCGTCAAAAGTTTCTTGATCTACTGGGGCTTCCGGGGCCGTTTGGTCCGGATACGCTTTTTTCGATGCTCGTGTGCAATTTGTATGAAAAAGCAGATTTTCACGGGAGACTGCGGGGGTTGGATGATTTTTATGGGCTGAGTGATAGCCAAGCCAGCATGGCGATTCAGCTCATGTCGCACCTCCAGATAGACCCGGTCGATCCAGGTATTCCTCTTAGGCCGCCGGCTGATCCACGCGACTAAGTCGCCTGTGTTATAACCATTTCCGTCCGTCTACTCTTGACACAAGCCCCGTCTTCTAGCGGGGTTTATGTGTTACATTTGATATTAAAATATGGAACGTCAAACATCTTCTCGTGAAAGAAAGACCGTCTCACAAACAGCGTCTGAAAAATTTTCTGCGGACATCCGGAAAGCGAAGAAAGATTTGGAAGATGCCATAGCGATAAAAAACGCCGAGAAGAAATCTGAACCCGAAGAGGTCATAGATGAGATCATAAGAACCAAAGAACTGGCTTTGAATATCGCGGAACGTAAAAAAGATATTTTTTTATGGGAAAGAGATGCGACCGGCGCCATGAAAAAGGAAAAGTTCGGCAAGGATTTACGTACCTTGATCGATACTTATGGCCTGGAACGCGGTCCAGACGGAGCTATCAGCTTCAAAAACCAAGAAGCCCCGGCTAAAACCCATCTGATCCAGGTTAACATGGGCGAGCTGGATCGTTTGAATTCAGCCGGTGAACACGAGCTGGGCGATCGGGGATTAAGGCTTACTTTTCTTGAGATACAAAATAAAGTCGAAGAATCAATAAAAAAAGCTTTTCCCGAGATAGCGAACGATGATGAGAAATTAGCAGCCAGGTATGACATTTATCGGATTTCAGGCAATGATTTTTCCGTTGTCCTGAAAGAGGTTGATCAGGCGGTGGCTGAAGAAATCAGATGCGGGTTATCGATCAGGCTTGATATCTCTGAAATCGCACCCAAAGAGGAGCCGGTGCCGCTCACGGCGAGCGCCATCTCTTTTGAGCGCGGCGCGGCTCTTTTGGAAAGCTTCGGACAGCCGGATGAAACCCTGGGAACTTCGAACGAAACATTGTTTATAGATTTGCTGCGCGACGAAATCCAGAACATAAATGAATTTGAGAAAATCAGAACACGCGGCCAAAGGATGGTGGAAAAAATACGTGAGGATAATGAAAGCCGCGGCCAGACAGACGCCATAAAGTTTTACGATTCTTTTTATAAGGAACCCCTGGGTAAGCTATTTTTGGAAGAGGGTGAAGAAGGCCCTCTCAAATTCGATGATTTTAAAGCGCGATTGGAAAAACTAGGGGCTTTAGAGGAGCATCCGCAAGAATGGAAAGCTAGGCTTTTTAAAATTTCGAGCGATGAGGCGATGAGGCTCTGCATCTCGCGCCATACCGCCGAATCCAAAAAAACTAAAATCATTTTAGGCGATTTTATATCAAAGTTGGAACAGCTCGCCGCCCTAGAGCAGTTGGTTGGTCTGGATTTACAAGCCCTGGAATCATCAAAAATAAAACTTAGAGAATATACGGAAGCAAGTGAAGAGCAAACCAGACGCTATGAAGAAAAAATATCAGGTCTGGGTGAAACAGACGGCAGTCAGGTGTTCAAAAGGCTGCAAGATCGCCAGACTGAACTTACGGATAGCCATGCTGACAAAGGCGAGGTGGAACTGGCGGAACTTGATTTGACTTTGGAAAAAACTAAAAGGGATTCAGCTACCGGTTTATACGGCCGAGGCATGTATTTTCAAAATTTAGAAAAGAGTCTGGAAAAGAATGCTCCGGTAACCGCGATTGCCATGGACATGGCTTTCTTGAAATTTTTTGACAAGGAAGGCGGCGGCAAGACCGGCGACCAGGCCATACATTCAGCCGGCGTGGCCATGGATTTCGTTAAAAGGCAGGTGAAAGAAAAATACGGCGTGGATATTGAAACCTACCGTACGGGCGGCGATGAATTTGCACTGACCGTTAATACGTCCGATAAAAATATTGTCAGCGAGGTTATCGCGAGTATAAAAAAGACGGTGGTGGAAAAAATGGGACCCATCCCGGCTTATCAGGGAGCGACTGAAAGGTACGATCCCGAAGCCCTGCGTTTCAATTTCGGGACTTTTTCCATTGAATCAGCCGATGCGCTGCGACAGAAATTAGACAATGACAAGTACCCGCTTCACCATAAGCCGGGCAGCCCCGAGGAAAGGCAGGAATTAAGCGACGCTCTGCACCGGCTGGCTGACCAAAGGATAGAATTCGAAAAAGCCGTTGACCGTTTTGCTTTTTTACTGGCCAGGTTGAGTGAAGCGGAGAAGGCTGCGGGAACAGATAAAGAAGCTTTGAAGCAAAACGCGGCAGTTTTAGTTTCATATTCTGAAAAAGCTATATTCGGATCTGCCGGGCGGCAGAAACTCGCAGAATGGTCAGAAACATTAAAAACTGAAAATATCTCTATCCGGGAGTTGGCCAGGACCGAAGTCATACCCATGGTCATAGAGCAATTGAAGGAAAAGGGCAAAAAACAGGAAGAGTTTGATGAAGAATATCTGAAGCAGGTGATTGAGAATATGCGTTTAACGTTCGCCAACATGCGGATTGGGGAGTTGCAGGAAGATTTGACTAAGACCTTGGGGGAATTGGGCGAGGAGCATACCAGAGTCATTGATTTGCAAAAAAGCTTAAAAACAGCAGAGGAAGATCGAGAAAAGATAGCGGGTTTACGCAACCGCATGTCTGGCGCATGAGAGTCATGCTCGGTTTCAGGATGTATTGGCCTGATACAATCCTTTGCATAAAAAAAGTGCAGGGGCTAAAATAGAAGTCGGCTTGCACGGAGCCGTATGTTGCATATGCATGGAAAGAGTTACTATCATTTTAAAATAAACGAACTTCTATGCCCAAAAAACAACTCCATAAGGACAAAATGCCCAAGAAAAAAAATAAAAAACTCGCTCGCGAGCTGAAAGAAATCAAAGCCATCGAAAAAAGCCTGGTAGAAGCCAAAAGCTGGGATAAGAAACATATCGATAATGAACTCAAAAAATACGGCATGTCGTGATCTGCATAAATATGAAAGAACCGACATCACCAAAATCCTTCCCGACCGGATCGCAGGAAGGAGTGACAGAGCGGGTAGCCGAACGCGAAGACGTTAACCGACTGCTTAGAAGCAGCGCTGAACTGTTACGGAGCGTATGTGCCGTGAGTTCAACAAAAGGCGCAGGTGAGATCGCTAATATTTTAGAGTCGGCTAATGTGCCATGGAAAGATTCTAAGGCGCTTAATCTTTTATCTCTAACATTTATCAAAGCCCGGGAATTGGCTCGTGCGGCGGCAAGCGACGATGAAGATGTCCCGGAGGAAGTGCGCAGACAGGCCGGAGAGCTGAGTTCGGTTTTCAATGATCTTTATAGTGCGAGCATTGCGGCTGATTGGTTAGCTAGGCCAGGGGAAGACCACCTGGGTTATGTAGCTGATGAACTTGTACTCATGCTTGTACCCGCGGAGCCGTACCTTGACGCGGCTCGTAGAAAACTTCAGAAGTGCAATGTTGCCACCATATCTGAAGCGAGCACAAAATATTTGCGGGAACAGGCCGTAACAAGATTGGCCGCCCGAGTCTTGCACTCGCGAAAGGCTGGAACGCGGGCAGACGAATCAGAAGTTCAGGCCATTATGCAAACCGCGCGCAGGGCCATTGAACAAGATGATGCCGCCAAACTCGCCAGAGACACCAAAGAGCTCCTCGACAGTCTTAATGGTTCCTGGTTAGAGTTGGTCGCCGAGTCAAAAGCCAAGCTGGGTGATATCAGGGAATATGATTTAGAAATGCATGGCATTGCGGGCCTGGCCAAGGAGGCGCGTCAGGCTTTGGTTGGCAATGATCCTTGGATGGCTTCGGCTTGCGCGGCGCTGTTCAATGTGGACTTTAGAGATTACAAAAAACAAATCAAAGATCGCATCAGACGTTTTTCCGTTGCTCGAAAAGAGTATGCGGAAGTTATAAGGCGATGCGAATCCTTTTCGAGTGATCATAAAGATGATGTCTATCAAGGAGTGGCACGACATTTGTCTGATATGATTAAGGCCAAGCAGCCAGAAACGGTTGAAGGCTCGGAGGAATGGACTGCTAGGCTTGCTTTGATTTTAAACGAGGCCGAGATGAAGGTTGCGGAACAAGATGCGCTGGCCAAAGCACGCGAATCTTTAAATGATGTTGTAAGGGAACTCCGAGCACAAGCGGAACAGCTTGATTTTGCAGTTGATCGAGGCGAACATGTTGATTTTCGTTTGCGTCAGGAAGTGGATGATCTGCTTGAAAGATGCTTAAGGCCGTGTGATACACTAACTGCACTTAAAAAGTTAGAAGCAGATATTGCCGCCGTCTTAAAGAAATTTCATTCGGAACCGGAAGCGGCGCCCCTCTCGCCAGAGGTCGCGACGAGTTTAGAAACCAAGGAGACGGTATTTGAACGTAGGGGTAGTAAGGACTTTCGTTGCCGTGAGTGCGGAAGAATGGATCGCATTCCTAAAAATAGCTTGGAAGAACTTAAAAAAGGAAAGTCGGTAATTTTCGCATGCCCGCAATGCAAGCAGAACGGTCGAATCGCAAAATAATTGAACATGATGGTAGACGCCGTGGTAGCGCGCCTGTCCGCCTTTAGCTGAGGCATCCTCGAAGCTGCGGCCCCTTCAGATTCCTGGATTATTTAACCCGGTAAAATTAGAAACGTCCGCACAAGCCTCTTGGCATGGAAGCCCCGACCTCCCATGAGTACAAAGCATCTTTCAGGTCATCTAACAAAACCGGGGGACGTATACAGTTTCAGGTAGCCTTTGGGCTTTTATGGTATAATTAGCCCTAACCTATGGTCATTCGTCCTTCACGGAGTCATCAAAATGTCAGGGGTGGTTTTTCGCCCCCGCCTTCTACCTCGCTTTACCGAAATATCGCTATAACCTTTGTCGGGTTGACGGCTGTCGTGGTTATCGGCGTGCTTTGGATAACTTCGGTTTATGCCAGGGTTAATATCAAAGTAAAACGCGATAGTACCAATGTTCAAACCGTTATCGAAATCGCCAAAAGCCCGGAAGAGGGGCAATTGCAGGGCGCGGTCGTACAAGGAGTATTCGAAAAAATTCAAGAATTCGCCGTGAAAGAGACTTCAGCAGAGGATGTTCCGCAGGATACGGTCGTGCAGGGTACGGTAAAAATCATTAACAATTATTCAAAACCGCAGACTTTGGTAAAAACAACCAGGCTTTTAACTGCGGATGGCAAACTTTATCGCATTGATAAGACAGTTACACTTAATCCCAAAGAGTCTATTCAGGTTGCGGCACATTCGGATAAAGCCGGAAAAGAATATGTTATTCCGGCCGGAACCAGGCTGACTATTCCGGGATTATGGATAGACCTTCAAAAATGGATCTACGCCGAGACGGTCAGCGGTTTTTCTGGCGGTACGCAAGTCTCAAAAATTGTGAGTTCCGTTGATGTGTCGGAAGCGCAAAAAGCGCTGGAAGATGCGGTTTTTGAACAAGCAAAAAAGACTCTGGACGCGGAAGCCGGTTCACATGAAGGCTGGAAAGCCGTGTATGTGAAAAACGTCCTGGATAAAAAGAGCAATGTTTCTCCGGGCCAAAAATCAGATCAATTCCTGGCTTCGGTCAAATTGGACGTCACGGCGGTTTATTATCCCGAAAAAGACATGGATGCGTTAATTCGCCAAAAATTAAAAGATAAATTACCGGAAGGGCGTGAGCTTATAGATTACGATTCATCGCTCGTTGTGTTTAAAGTGGATAAAGCCGATTCTAAATTGGAACAGGCACAGATTTCTATCTCCGCACAAGCTTCATCGCAATTAACCGATAAAAGTCCGCAACTTTCTAAGGATTCGATCGTCAGTCTTTCGCTTGACGAGGCGAAAACTAAGTTGCTCGGTGTAACCGGCGTCGAAAGCGTGGATATTCGTATCAGACCTTCGTGGATCAATAAATTGCCGGGTTCAAAAGATAAAATTGAATTGATTGTGGAATAGTATGTGGAATAGTATTGACGTTAGGAGACGGCGGAAGTAATCTTAGAATCACTGGCCTCACCAACCAGCGTAAGAAAATTCAGACAATAAGAGCCCCGCTTCTTAAAGAGGTGCAGGGAAATCGGGTGGAACCGCTCTGATTAGACATCGGAGTCCCGACGAACGCATTTTTGCAAAAGAGCAAAGGTGCATCGTCGGTATTTTTTATTCTAATTTTAACTGCATATAAAAGGCAGACAAAAGGCATTGCCCTTACATAAATATATGTCCGACTCTCTCGAAATTCGTCGTCACAGTGCGGCTCATGTTATGGCCGCAGCGGTCAAGCATCTTTTTCCGGAAGCTAAATTCGGCGTTGGACCGGCTATTCAGGACGGTTTTTATTACGATATAGACATCGGACGCGCTTTTACGCCCGATGACCTTCAGGCTGTAAGTGACGAGATGAAGAAAATCGTTAAACAGGCTCAGGCTTTTGAACGCGAAGAACTGCCTATCGACGAAGCTGTAAAACTTTTTGAAAAAGCTGGTCAAACCTATAAAATAGAGCTCTTAAACGACTTGAAAACAAAAGGTACGACTAAAATGTCCGCAGAAGAATCGCGGGATTTGGATGTGGCTGACGTTTCGACCGTGACTATTTATCGTTTGGGTGATTTTGTGGATTTGTGCCGCGGGCCGCATGTGAGCTCCGCTTCCGAGATCGGGGCCTGGAAATTGAATAAAATCGCCGGTGCTTATTGGCGCGGCAAAGAATCTAATCCGCAGATGCAAAGACTGTACGGTTTATGCTTCGCCACCGAAAAAGAGCTTGATGATTATGAGGTCATGCTGGCGGAAGCCGAGAAAAGAGATCATCGTAAACTCGGCAAGGAACTGGATTTGTTTACTTTTTCGGATCTCGTGGGGAGCGGTTTGCCGCTTTGGATGCCAAAAGGCACGATTTTGCGGCATCTGCTAGATGAATACGTTTGGCAGCTGCGCAGTGCCAAGGGTTTTGAACGGGTGGCGATACCGCATTTAACTCGGAAAAGTCTGTATGAAACCAGCGGTCATTGGGCAAAATTCAAAGATGAATTGTTTAAAATCATTTCACGTGAAGGCCACGAGTTCGCGGTCAAGCCAATGAACTGTCCGCATCATACGCAGATTTTTGACGCGCATTTGCGGAGTTACCGCGAAATGCCGCAGCGCTATGCCGAAACTACCATGGTCTACCGCGACGAGCAGACCGGGGAATTGTCCGGGCTTGCGCGCGTACTTTGCATCACGCAGGATGATGCTCATGTGTTTTGCCGTAAAAATCAGATCGAAGAAGAATGTTACGCGATTTGGGATATTATTGATGAATTTTATTCCACTTTCGGTTTCGAGTTAAGCGTCAGGCTGTCGACGCATGATCCTGAAAATTTTGAAAGATATCTTGGTACGCAGGAGGTCTGGTTGGAAGCCGAGTCTAATCTTCGAGCCATGGTCGAAAAGCGCGGCGTGACGTTTGAAGAAGGTCGGGGCGAAGCGGCTATGTACGGGCCCAAGATAGATTTTATGGGCAAGGACGCCATCGGACGCAAACACCAAGTGGCGACTATCCAGCTTGATTTCAATATGCCAGAACGTTTTGGTTTAACTTGCATCAATGAGGCCGGTGAACGCGAGGGTGTGGTTATGATCCATTGCGCCATCATGGGTTCGATCGAAAGATTTTTGGCCGTGCTTATCGAACATTACGCTGGTGCTTTTCCGCTCTGGCTTGCGCCGGTACAAATCAGGGTTTTGCCCGTAGCTGATCGGCATATCGAATTTGCCGACAAGTTGTCTCTTGAACTGCAAGCAGAGAATTTTCGAGTAGAAGTAGATCGTGATGCCGAATCTGTCGGTAAAAAGATACGTCTGGCCGAACAGGCCAAGGTCCCGGTTATGCTTGTGGTAGGGGATAAGGAAGCGGAGGGCGGATCTTTAACGGTCCGCAGATATGGTCAAAAGGATCAGACGACTATTGAAAAGAAGGATTTGATTGATAATCTGAATCAAGAAATCCGGGACAAAAAATAAAAAAGAGGCGGAAATAATCCGCCTCTTTTTTTATTTGTTTTAAATTAAAATTTCCAGCGTTTCGTTTCTTTGGTTACTTGTCTTTTTCTGGCTTCTACGCTGGCCATGGGTTTATTTTTTGGTGCTTCACCTAGAGTGCTTTGATATAAGGCATTATTCCATAAGTCCAGACCAAGCGTCTCACTGTATTCATTCAGCGTTTTATAAGCATCAGATGCTTTTTTCTTGTTACCACCTTTTTTAGATGTTTCCAGATATAAAACCAAAGCTACTAAAAAATCTCTGGCCTGATCCGTCACGTCTTCGATCGGGTTGTTTCTGCTTGGATCCTTATGGCCGGTTTTTTCGTGGATCAGGCGTATAAAACGTTCGGCATGCGGGATTCTTTCCACGGCTTTCCTATAATCCAAGTCAACCGCCTGGCGATATTCATTGTCCAATTCCAGGCCTAATTTTTCCGAAGCCTGGGTAAGTCTGTTTTTTATTAAATCCAGCATCGTCTTATCAGCGCCCACCTCCAGCGCTTTTTGATATCTGGCGGCTTCATAAACGAAATTCGTTGTCGGACCTTCGCCTGTCTGCTGGAAGGAATTGAGCAGATTTGTAATTTTTTTACCCTCGGATTTTGATGCCTTGGAGATTGTTTTAATCGCTCCGTCAGCCTTATCCCAGAGTTCTTTTGCATTCGGTACATACCGCGTCGCTTCTGTTACGTTTATTGATTCAAGAGTTTCCATGTTCGCCAGTCCTTTGTGCATTTTCAGGGTTTCCGTCATTAACTCATCTTCATGTTCCCGCCTGGCTTTTTTTTCTTCTCGCTTTTCTTTTTCTTCCTGGTTTTCTTTGGGGAATTCTTTGCCTAGTATTTCTTCTTCCAGCTCTTCAGGTTTTTTAACTTCTTCTTTTCCGTAAGCTTCAACCGCAACCCACCTGTCACGTCTGTGTCTTTTCATTGTTTTTCTTTTTTCTTCTTTTTTTGCTTCCGCCTGTTCAGCCGTTTCTGCTTCAGCTTGGGTTTCTGGTGCAAGATGAAGTTCCTCTGCCAGGTCATTTTGTCGCGCTTGTAATTTTCGTAAATCAGCAAGCATTGTTTCTTTGCCGGTCATGCCGCGCCAGGAATCGATTATGCCGGTTTTAAGACGCGAAAATAAACCGGCGGCAGGGGAGGATAATTCGTCCGCGGATATCCCCTTGCCATAAACGCCGGATTTTTCGATTTTTCTTTCAAGGGCTTGGACCTGCGTGTTTAACTCGTTTAATTCTTTTTGGAGCTCATTCCGCCGTGCTTCAAGCTGTTGAAAATTTTTCTCTTTTGACTCCTCGGACTTCATTTTCAAGAATTCGTGTTTTGCATTTTTTGGATCCAAGCCCGCAATTTCCAGTATTGATTCAAGTTTTTCGATTAACGTCCTATTACTTTCCATCATCCTTTCTCTGAATGTGGAATCAGGCGTGCCTTTTAATTCCATTTGAACCGTTTCAACAATATCCAATCCTGACCTGAGGTCATTTTCCAGCTTATCCAGAGACTCGTCTGTTACTTTTTCCGACAAAAGTAAATCTTCAGCTTGTTCAACTTTAGACCAAATTTTATTCAAATCACTGCCTGAGATTTTTTGTCTGACTTTCTCGATATGTGCGGTGTCTTCGGCTTCTTCTTTGCGCCATGCTTCTATCTGATTGGCCTGATCCACTAGCGATTTTCCTTCTTTGGTCTGCACGCCTCTTAAATGTCTTTCTTGTTTTGTTCCCGGCACCTGCTCTTGCCTGGGAGCTAAGTCTCTATTTGGCATAATTTATTGTATTAGTGTATCACAGAATGAAAGATCCATATTAGGAAAACCACTTACTCGGCTTTTTTATCCATCCCCAAGCCCTAGCAACGAGATTCTGTTTTTTTGGTTTTTCTTCTTTTTTTGTCCAAACCGACCGTTGATCGTTTTTCTCGAATTTTCCTTGTACCGAAAAAGGAGCATCGGTATTGTTCTCTAGAAATTCGGATTCTTTTATAGCCTCATTGATTTTTTCAAGCGCGGCATGGTTACGCTCCAGGAGTCTGTCCAAACGTCGCTTATCTCGAACGTCTACGTTTTGGAATGCACCGGATGACGCGTATGTCTCCAAGCTTTTTAAATAGGTAGCTAGTTCTTTTTGTAAACGATCACGGTAAATCTTTAGGCTGTCTCTGCCGGCCAGACCGTTTTTTTGGAAACGGATCAATTCGCTACTAAGCATAGTGGCTTCATTGACTGCATTTTCCGTATGCGTACTGTAGGTAATAAAGTTTTGCGTTAACTGCTCCTGTTCTCTTTTTTTAGCCAACTTTCTTTCCTGTTCTTCATTTTTTTCAGCCACAGCCATCATGTGCTGACGATCTTCCTCGGAAACGGGTTTTGGTTCCGCTGGATACTTTATATATCTTCGGCTATGACGCTTGGGTTGTCGGGAGTCGGTCTCGAGTGCAGATGAAAAAGATGATTCCATAAAATCTATAATAGAATATCACAAAAAACG
>JBDRFZ010000027.1:0-7582 GCA_043818395.1 Patescibacteria group bacterium | reverse complement strand
GGTCAGCACCGCAATCGACTAAGCCTCGAGCCGACCATCCCTGGCGGCAGAGGTTCCATGCCGATGCCCAAAAAGCCGCCTCTTAAAAAGGGACATTCTAACTTCCCTAGAAAGAGGACATTCTAACTTCCGTTTGACAGTTTTATTTAATTAATTGACAAATCCAACGAATATGGCTATTTTATTGCGTCGCTGAAACAAAGGAACAATGTTCTTTTAGGAGGCAGAAATGTCGCAGTCCAGCTTGCCACCTCCGCCAAACACAACCGTTCAGGCATATTCCTCAATCGATCCGTTTGTTGAGAAATTTGGCAAAGTGGTTTTTGTGACCAGCGTCCAAAATAGGGACATGATTGAGGTCTGGGTCAAAAAAATCGCTGCCGTCTCCGGGCAAAAAGTTGATTGGCATTTTCTCGGTCCTTCGGTCTGCATCCTTGCCGTCGGAGATCTTCATCTGGTCAAACTAGCTATAGTCAAACTAATCGACGAACATGACCAAATCTTTCTCCATGAAGTCCAAAAAGATCCGGTCTGGAGACAGCTACCCAAGGCACTTCTCATGATTCCACGACCGGACTGGTGGGCTGAGTATGCCAATAAAAAGTCCGACAGCAAATCACCATCTGGAGAACCTAACTGATCAATGATCGGTAAATCCACTTACACCGCATCCAGACTCCGGATGCGGTTTCAAATTATCGTGACTCACGAAACCCAGGGATAAGGTTTTTCGTAAGATGTGATTTCTTTGGCGAATTTAACCAGCCAATCTTTTAAAAAAGCCGTGGCCCTCACGTCTTCTTCGTTGTATTGAATGATTGATTGTAAGATCTTTTCATCCTTATTTTCCAAGTACTTTTCAAAAACATCTACCGACTGTCCCCCGCCTTTGACCTCGCCTTTCCAGCTGTAACCTAAAAATTTTGCGATGTATTTTAAACCGTAAAAGTACAATGGAAAAATTAGGCCGGAGTTGGTGATTTCTTTCAGGTCAACCATGCGCTCGCGGAATTTATTGAGCCATTCACTGCCGCCGTAACGATCCTCCAGGACTCTAAGCCGCGTTTTTTCATATGAGGCAAAATGGTAGACCGTGTATTCAGGCGGCAAGGTCTCGATCCAGGCCAGGAAACTTTTCCACATATCACCTTCTTGTTCGAGCGTCTTGGCCACAAACGGAACATAACGGTCACCAGTCGGTTCACGCAATAAAAATCCGTACAAATAATCCACGTCATTCGGCGGATCGCTTTCTATATCAAAATGTATTTCCAAGCCGTTATCCGGCAAAGAAACTTTTTCCCTCACGATCACCAATTTTTCTTTTAGCGACTGGGCCTGACGCTTAGCGACTTCGAGGCCATGCATACGAAGACCCGGAGCGACACCGTCTAAAGCCTGGGGATCCATCTCGGCCGCATCATCTACGGTACGAACACCAAGTGAGCGCAAAGCCCGCAATTTCCTGACATCGACATTATATAGTTGAGCAATATCGTTATTCATTCTGGCTAGCCTCTCGCAAGCCAATCCCCAAGGACCGGTTTCATAGCATGTCTTTCTTAAAACCGGATCAGGACAAACGCCGGCTAAAATTTCGGAGATCTCGGCTGCAATATGTTCGAACTCTTTGAGATGATCCGCCGCCTCAAACTCCAAACGCTCGCCATCTTTGTTCAAAATCGCAGTTCTGGCCGGAAAGCGACCCTGTACCTTTTCGAGCAACACCGAATAAAATACCAATTGCATGATCTGATATTTTTCGAGCGAGTGCGAAGATTTAACATCAATCGGAATATAATGCCACGCTCCCAAATTCGATTCACCCTCGTGGCGTTCTAGGATATCCGGTCTACCCGTCCAATCTCCTTCGGTTAACGTTCCTTGATAAATATACTCCACGCCCTGTTTCATAAGTTCCAATGTAGCGGCGCAATCTTTTTCCGCATCCTTAATCCGAGGTACTTCTACAACCTGTTTCCCCTCGAACAACTTGGTCACTACTTGTTTCTCATGAGCTAAACCGTCTTCCATGCGCTTAATTTCCACTTCTGAAAAATCACGCTTAAGAGCTTTCTCTTCCGTAGTAGAATGGTAATCAAAATAAACCCAGTGCGGACAACGAAAATATTTGAAAATATCAGAGGCTGTAAAATATATTTTATTCATACAACGGTCTATTCTTCTGATTCCAGCCGCGAATTCCAGACAGACATACCAAAAACGGAAATAAGAAGCGCGATCGTTATAGCTACCGTTAAAGCATCGCCCCAGGAAGAATTCCAAAACCCGTGAGCGGTCGAGGTCGGCGCTTTTGTCATCGGTACACTACTATCCCCGGGCTTAGGCGGTATGGACATAAATCCGCATGAATTAGCATCATCCCGCTTATCAGGCAGATCGTCGCGCGAGACCCAATTCTGCTTGCCAACAGCCGTTAAAACCCGCCAAGTTTTCCCAGCCGTTGCCGGCAATTCGGCAACCGGTATTTTTACCGTTAGCGTCCGATCCGCAATATCCATGGTGGACGAAGTTAAATACTGGTGCCATTTATCATCGGCAACGTTAAAACGATATTTATGTATGTTCCAAAGACGAGTCGTGGTATTCGTAAAATACATAAGATAATAAGTATCACCACCGGCGCGGCGATCGTTATCATCCCAATAATTATCTTCCGATGAATTATTCGTATCCAATAAAAGAAGGATGCTGAAATTCTCACCCATTTCCGCAGTAATAGGCTCGGCGTTCGTTAAACTAAATTGCCACAAGCCATCTGTTAATTTCAAATCAGCCGAAACCATATCAGCCCTACCAGGTGAGACGGTTTTTACGGTGCTAGTGGTTGTGTTTATTGAAACATCCCCCTTCACATCATCTAAGTGCGAACAGTCCGTTAGAGATTCAGCACGTACCTCATGAGCAAATAAAACCTGGCAGAAAGAGGTTAAAACCATTAAAAAAATAAATACCGAACCTTTCATGGATTTATTTTTTAAGTTTAGAAATAATTTCTGCATATTCTTTGACGAGCGGCGTCTTTATACGCTTGGCTATAATTTTTAAAACCTCGATTTCATGATACATCTTTTCCTGTTTAGTGGCATGAAACATCTTCCAAATACCTTTATTTGTTTTAGAGGAATTTAATATGCACTTTAAATTATGGATATGATCGGCGCAAGCGACAGCTAATGCATCCGTTGAAGATACTCTTAAGTGCTCACGATAAATTTCTTTTCTCTTATTCCATGAATACTTTTTTGGTTCACTTACATCTCGAACGATTTGCGCAACTCGCGGAGTGAATTCTTTAGCCAAGCTATTTTCTTTAATGCCACAATCCTCAATAACATCATGCAAGATACCCGCCGCCACGACCTCCTCATCATAACCTGCTATTTGTAATAAAAAACCTACGCTCACGGGATGCGAAATGTATGGGATTTTTTTCTTCGGATCCTTGCGCCATTGACCTTCATGCCAGCGAGATGCGGCTTCCAGCGCTTTAATTATAAGTGACGGATAAACAAATTTATTTTTCATGTATTTCAATATTTGGATTTTGCACATCCCTCCTCTTTTTCAGGTCATAAATCACCAAACGACTTGAATATGTTCCAAAGATAAAACCAAGTATAAAAAAGAAGGTTAAAATTAACGCTACAAGTAATTCCGGCTGACCTAAATTCACAAAAATCCGCCAAAGCAATACTACCACTACGAGGCCAATGATAAAAAAAATCACACCAAAACTAAAAGCTGATACGATCCTGATAAAAACCACCGGGTTTCTTTTCCATAGACCCTCCCCCCTTTTTTTACATGTTCTAATGGGCTTTGGTTTAAGCGGTGGCGGCGTAAAAAATTTCATGAGATAAGTTTAGCGGATTGCGGGCAAATATGGAACTCACCTACAATAAAAGATCTTTTTTCAAGATCTTTTATACTACTGGCCATTAATATTATTTTGTTTCTTTGTGCGACTGATGCTTTTTGCAGTTTTTGCAAAACTTCTTCAATTCAAGCCGCGTTTTAATGGTCTTCTTTTTAGTGGAATGGTAGTTGAGCCTTTTGCACTCCGTACATTCCATTTTAATTAACGTTTCTTGTGACATATTTGATTATGGAGCCGACGGCCGGGATTGAACCGGCGACCAACGGTTTACAAAACCGCTGCTCTACCGCTGAGCTACGTCGGCATGAGGAAGCTCCGCTAGCGTGGATTTAATTTAAATTTAGCTAATAATAAAGACCTCAAAGCAGCAGAATCATATACAGTGTATGAAAAAAAGTCAACCAATTTATCATCTAAAGCCTTGTTCGTACATCTGTACCCACATCGGCCCAATTATAGATCCAGGTCGAATCTTCGAGGCCTACGTTTATGCAGCCATGACTCATTCGGTGACCGAAATTGCGGTGCCAATATGCGTAATGGATATAAATCGAACCGAATATACGTAAATTATTTTTTACATTTTTTAAATCGTAATTGTCCGGATGATCGACGCCGTAAGTCCACTTATAACCTTTTAATGGAATTTTTTCCTTTACCCGAGTTTCGACAAGGGGTGTTGGATATTTATAGGTACCTGATGAAATTAAAAAATTATTAACGAGTCGACCATGCTCATATGCATACAATCTCTGTTCTTTGATACTGACATCGATAAATTTTTCTTTTTCAAGTGGTCCGACTACGACCGGCACCGCGGCCACGGTGGCTAATTCCATACGGCCATCGCCGTCAGCATCGAGTTCGGTAAAAGACAAAGCGCCTCGATAATTAGGATCATGCAACATATAACGTCCCCGCATTTGCCCAAACCAATCGAATATCCTGACTTCGGGAACGGTACCTCCATTCGGAGCGGCAACCAGCTCATCATATCCGTCACCGTCCTCGTCAAACGCCGAAAGTACTAAACCGTTTTTAGCATCAATAGGAAATGCGGCGATATCCCATAAATAACCCGGCCGGCCAAAAAATGAATACAATCGTACGTTCGGTGCAGACCAACTTTCGGGGGCTACGGCCAGCAATGTGCCAGCCGGAGTTTTTAATGCGGTAATGGATAAGCCGT
Source organism: Patescibacteria group bacterium (assembly GCA_043818395.1). Lineage (GTDB taxonomy): Bacteria > Patescibacteriota > Patescibacteriia > 2-12-FULL-60-25 > 2-12-FULL-60-25 > JBDRFZ01. The sequence goes on along the minus strand of JBDRFZ010000027.1, from coordinate 2,492 downwards.
CCCGCATATTCGCATCGAGCGGGAAAAAATCAAAACCTAAATTCTGCAGATCACCGTCAAAGATTCTGACATGCGGCCCGCCGCCGGGTCCGGGAGAAGTGATTATTTCCGCCTTGTCATCCCTATTTATATCTGCCGCAACAACGTGTACGCCGCCTTTAAACTCTTTATTGTAAGCATATACTCCATCTTTTTTTATTCGTTTTCCATCTCCACCATAAAGATATATAAGGGGTTCAAAACCTTCACCGGGTGCAACAACAATTTCAGAAATACCGTCACCATTTATATCGCCAACTGCCACGCGAACTCCGCCTTTGAAAGAAGGAATAAATACATTAAATTGTGTTTTTTTAATACCCACCGCCGAATAAATCCTAACTTCCGGAGAACGGCCAGGCCCTGATCCGACGATCATCTCATCCTTACCATCGCCATCCACATCACCGCTTGCCAAATCCGCACCCTGAACAAAATTTTTCTCGAAAGTCATCCATTTCACCCTATCTTTAAAACCGTCTTTCCAGATTGACACTTCGGCTGTTCTGGCATTCTCAGGTAAAACCGGCGGCGTACGATAATAGCTGATGGCATGAACCGGAGAAACAGAAAAAAACCAAAAGCTGATATTTACAAAAATCAATAAACCGATATTTCTTTTCCAGGACATAAACTTTGCGTTGATAATCATAAATTTCTTGACTTTACGAAACCATGCCTGCCATATTGGATTGTCTTTAATATACTAGATTCCCGTTTTCACGGGAATGACGATTTGAATTTTTCAATACTAATAATACAATAAAAATCAAATACTGTAACAAAGTAACGCAATCAACTTAAAAACTTATTTAACCAAGCTCGCTAAAAACTGCGATATCAAACGCACGCCATAACCGCTTGCGCCATAAGCTTGGTCAGGTCGCGTTTCTTTTTCCGTATATGAAGGCCCGGCGATATCGATATGCGCCCAGGGCGTATCGCCGACGAAAGTCTTAAGAAAAAGCGCAGCCGTGATAGTCCCGCCGCCGGAGCCGCCTCCCACATTTTTAATATCCGCAATCTTAGATTCGACTTGCTTTTGGTAAGAAGCGAAAAGCGGCAAACGCCAGAGAGGCTCACCGCTTTCTTTTGACGCGGTTAACAATTTTTCCGAAATAGATTCTTGATCAGTCATAAGCCCGGCAATTTCCTCGCCCAAAGCAACCACGCAAGCGCCTGTCAGGGTCGCTAAATCAATGATCATATCCGGTTTTTGTTTTTTGGCGTAACACAAGGCATCAGCTAAAGTCACGCGCCCTTCGGCATCAGTATTCAAAACTTCGATAGTCGTACCGTCCATGGCAGCAACCACGTCTCCAGGGCGATAAGCAGAACCGCTTGGCATATTTTCGACCGCCAAGAAAATACCATGGACCGTAATTTTTGGTTTTAATTCTGAAAGCGCTTTAAAGAGTCCGATAACCGAAGCTGCACCGGCCATATCGATCTTCATAGTGGTCATGTGTTCCGAGGGCTTGAGAGACAAACCGCCGGAATCAAAAGACACGGCTTTGCCCACGACGGCAACGGTTTTTTTAGAAACCGCCGGGCGATAGATAAGATGAACGCCAACCGGAGCATGAAGCGAACCGCGGCCGACTGCGAGAGCCGCCCGCATACCTATACGCTCCATAGCCTTATGATCAAAAATCTTACAAGTAATTCCCGACCCTCGTACCGCTAATTTCTGGGCTTCGGCAGCCAAACGCGCCGGTGTCATGTCTGACGATGGCGTGTTTACCAGATCGCGAGCCAGAGACGTGGCTTCGGCCATCAGCTTTCCCCTATTCAGACCTTCCTGCCCGGCTTTACAGAGCCTTGAATCCAGTTCCATGACCGTCACGGACTTGATCTCTAGTTCCTGTTTCTTCTTTTTATGTTGTGCGCCCTTATATGCCTTAAAATGATACGATCCGAGAAAAAGCCCCTCGGTAAGAGCCTGCGCTCCTTCGCGTGCATCCAGGCGGCCGATACCAACTCCATGCAAGATCGTAGACAGAGTCGAAACTTTTTCGCTCTTAGCCAGCTTGATCATGAAACCGCCAAGTTTACGAACCGAATCAACATCAAAGTTCTCGCGCTTGCCTAAACCCATAACCGCAACGCTCTGCGCTTTAATTTTTCCGTTTGACGGAATAACCAGCCACTCACCAAGTTTGCCTTCAAACTTTTTCCGACTGATGTATTTGGAAATTTCACCGGAGAGCGCCTTATCAACAACTCCGGTCGCACCACCGGGACGCGCCACGCCTTCGAATAAATTCACCACCAACAAATCGCAGTATTTATCTAAGATGTCGCCTTGGATGATTTCGAGATTCATATTATATGAACCTTACAAAAAAATACGAGTTAAAACAAGCTTAAAATAAAAATGACCGGCGACTTCTACCTGTCTTTGAACAGTGAAATCGCCGGCTACGATTCAGTCACCCCTCTTTTGTAGTGAC
>JBDRFZ010000026.1:0-64723 GCA_043818395.1 Patescibacteria group bacterium | reverse complement strand
GGCAAACGTCATCCGTAGGGGAGGAATTGATCGTGCAGCCGTCCGGACAAGACCCGACTTCTGCTACCTCGAATCCGTCGCAGTGGATCAGATCCGTGTCGTATATCTCGTCGTTCGGATCCTTGTTCAGCTCTGGATTGGTGGCACAGTACCACTTGTCCATGTTGCCGTCGCAGGTGGTGGAGACTGATTCTTCACAAAGATCGTCCTTACCCGGAGGTTTGATTGCACAGACATCCGGACAAGGATCGATGTCCAGGATATTGCCAAAGTCGTCGCACCGGACACGCTCGTTGTCGTAGAGACCGTCGGCGGGATCAACGCTTAGCACGGGGTTGATCACGCAATACCAACCATGCCCGTTCCCGTCGCAGGTGAGTGAACCGGTTGATGGTGCCAGAGCATCTTCGGCTTGGCATCCACCGAACAGGATAAATGCCATAAATGCAGTCAGCGCTATTTTGGCAGGAAGACTGCCCAGACCATGAATATTCTGCTGTGAAATGTGCCTCACGAGGACCTCCAAACATTTCGCTTAGCTTGCTTGAGCTGCAAGCATAGTTACATTACTTACATATTTGAAATAGTGTCAACAACGAAATCTAATTTAGTTGCACCCCTGATTCTAAATTTTGGAATAAAAAAAGCCGGCATCTACGAGACGCAAGCTTCTTCATGAAGCCTGCGCTGTAGATACCGGCCAAGTGGGACCGGAGGAACCAAGGTCCGAAGACCAAGGTTCCTCCGAGCCCCAAGTGTCCGAGTGCCGAGTGCCGAGCTACTCCCGGAAGAACGAAGGCACCGCCCCGAACGAGTAGCAGTAGCCGCACCAGTCGCAGTCGAGCTGGATCCCGCGATCGTCGCCACCGAAGCGGAGGCCCGGCACGTCCATCCACGGCTTCCCGCCGGGAACCTGCACCTCGTAGCCCGAGAGGAAGACGTAGGGCACCTTGTCGCCGTCCATGCTCTTGACCCACTGGGGGTGGAGCGCGGCGGCGGCGAGGATTCCCGCGTTGGGTGAGGACTTCGCGGAGCGGACGTCCTCGGGCTTCTTGTTGCGCTGGCAGCCGAGGTCGATGACCTCCCAGCGAAGCCCGACCTTGTGCTCGATGCCCTTGTGGAGCCGGAGCCTGTCCGAGCCAGCCTTGTCGTAGCCGTCCCAGCGCCAGTTGGCGTCCTGCTCGGCCTTCGCGCGCATCCACAGCTCGTGGAACGTGCGCTCGAGGCCGGTCATGACCGTGTCGTCCTCCGCCTTCTTGTCGGCGAGATAGGGGACGAGCACGACCGCGACGAGCTTCTCCTCGGGCCAGGCCGGAACGGACTTCTCCGCTGCGGCGAACGCCTCGTCGGGGATGCCCCAGCCGAACTCCTTGTTCCACTCGCGCACGCGAGCGATCTGCTTCTCCGTGCTGGTGAACAGGCCGTGGACGAGGGTGAAGCGCGGGTGGCGCATCAGCGTCTCGTACATGAGCTTCGCCAGCTCGTTGTCGTCGCCGACGTTCACCTCGCGGATGATCTCCGCCGTGAAGCCCGCGCGACCGAGACGCCCCTTGAATTCCGTGATCTCTCCGTCCGTGTTGCTGGAAAGGCTGGCCATGGTGGCTTGCCTCCTTGTTGGGTGCCGTTCGGCTGGTCCGGTCGCGAGGATTCGCGGCTTTAGGACTTGCCTTTGGTTTGAAAACGGCATGCTAAGGCCAATTTCTTGGCCACAATATGCCGTTTTCAAGCTCTTTTCTTTTCAATGTTCGACAGACAAATATAGTACAAAATGGGGGTTTTGTCAAGGATTACGTAATTACCCGAGTTAAGAGAGGGGAGTGATGATAAAAACACTAATATTTTTTTAAAATAAAGACAAATTAAAAAACAACAGGAATATTTATCAAAAATTAAATGTTGTATTGATTGAAAAGGAAATAAATCAAATCAATTAATTAAAATATTTATATACGTCAAAGATATAAAAATATTTTTTAAATTTTTGTTATGGAGAGTAGGGGAAGAAGCAAAAATTAATTAGATTAGCTAGCGTCGCACAAATCAACTTACGTGACGCAAAAATCGGCCAATTCTAGCCGATTTATACCGTCCACTCCTTTAAGGGGTGGGCGGTTTTTCTGTATCTAGGATAGCAGAAATACCGCCCACCGCGAAGCCGCTGTCAATCAGCGGCTTTTCGTTTTAGCGCGGTGTCCGGTAGGGCTGGCGGGTTCATTGAAACCGCTCCCTCCAAGCATGGACCGGGCACCACGCGGGGACACAAGGCCGCCCCCAAAGGTCGACCGTGCCGGCGGTTCATCCGGCAATTCGAGGACTTATTCAATTCATTCTTAGAGGACAAACATCTATGCTCAAAATCATCAATACCGGCGATCCGTCGGTTAAACCGCCCCTCGTCATGCTCGTGTACGGGGAAGGCGGAGTCGGTAAGTCGACGTTTGCTGCCACGGCTCCAAAGCCGCTCATGGCGGACTGCGAGAACGGTTCGAAGTATTTCGGTTTGCGCGGGATCAAGCTCGATGTGGCTCACATCGAGAAATGGTCTGACATGCGCGAATATACCGAAGCGCTCAAAAAGGAAGGGTACGAAACCGCCGTCATCGACCCGATCGGCGAACTCATGGAAAAACTCATGCGCCACATGGTGGCCATCGGCGATTCAAAGCTCATTCAGAAAGACGGCTCTCCAAGCCAAGCAGGTTGGGGATGGCTCCGAAAGACAATGCGCGACTACGTGAAGGTGCTCCGCGATTCCGGTATGCACGTTCTTTTGGTCGCACACGTGGACGACAAGCCCGATGAAGATCGGGTGCTTTTGCGTCCGCTCATCACGACCAAAGTCTCCAAGGACATCGTCAACATGGTCGACGTAGTCGGCTACATGACGGTTGTTCAAACCGCAGACGGCGAATCCAAGCGCGTCATATTCGTGGATCCGTCATCGGACAAATTCACGGCCAAGGATCGGACTGGCCAGCTCGGGAAAATCATCGAGCCGGACTTTTCGAAGATCATCAAAGCCGTCCACGGCACCGCGAACTACGCATGGTCGAAGAAGCCCGTTGTTCAGGAGGCAAAGGTCGAAGCCCCGATTGCACCGACAACTCCGCCGGTTCCAGCCAAGCGTTCCGCCGAACCTAATCCAGCTCTCGAGGCCGCGCGATCCAAGGTCGCCGCAGCCGTCTAACCATATGACTGAAAAAATCATCGAGAAGCTGTACGAAGGAAGCGTATCGCTTGAATTCCTGCCGGACTCCCATCGGTATCGACTCGAGGGGTCGAAGGAATATCTGCCGTCAGTCACCAGTTGCACCGGAATCATCGACAAGTCGCGCGTGCTCATTCCATGGGCGGTCGGTCTGGCTGAAAAACACATCCGCGCTTTTCTCGAAGCCAACACCGGTCCGTTTTCCGCCGAGGAAATCATTCCGGTTATCGAGGAAGCCGTTCGCCAGCACCAGCTCAAAAAGGAAGAAGCCGCATCCATCGGCGGCATGGTTCACGCCTACGCCGAGGCGTTTGCCGTGGCCGTGATTCATAAACAGGAAGTGCCGCAGATTCCAGAAGACGCCGACGAACGAGTCCGCGCGGGGATCAACGCGTTCCTGAATTGGTTTGTGGAAAACGACGTGCAATTCCTGTACGCCGAAAAGCTTGTCTATTCGCCAACCTACGGTTTCGCCGGACTGGTCGACGCCGTGGCGAACGTGAACGGCAAGCGCACGCTTATCGACTATAAAACGTCGAAGGGCGTTTACACGGAGATGCGCTACCAAGTCGCCGCATACGGTCTCGCGTTTGAAGAGGAATATGGCAAGTCGCTCGACGGAGCCATGATCCTGCATTTCGACAAGGAGACGGGCGTTTGCAACCCGCACCCGCTTACCGAGGACGAACTCACGAAGGATTCCTCAGCCTTCCTCGCGTGCCTTGCGCTCAAGAAACGCGAGCGCGAATTAGCCAAAGCCTGATATGGAAAACTTTTACACGTTTGACCAGCTTCAGGCCAAGGCACATGACGCATCGCTCAAGGCTGCAAAGTCCGGAGAGATGTTTCATGCCGCGCTTATGCAGGAAATGAGTTCATATCTCGCGCATCAGGAAAATCAGGAAGCGACATTCAGCGCGACCAAAGCCGTGCTCGAATGGAAAAAGGCTATCGAGCACGCCAAGGATTCACTCACCGTCGAACTCGAGGACACAGATTCCGAAGCGTTCGCCGAGGAATCGTTCTAATCATATGCCTATCACCAAAGAAGAATTCTGGGCATATGAGGACGTGCGTCGTTCAGGCGTGACGAACATGTTCGACATCGTAGCTGTCAGCCGCCTGTCCGGTCTGGATCGGAAAGCTGTGCTCGAGATTCACAAACATTATTCAACTCTCAAGGCCGAATACATAAAGGGAAAGGAGGACGAAAACGTATGAAGGCATCCATGGATACGCTAAAAAAGATTCGCATTGAAATCTACGAGCGCCTTATCAAGGACGTAGATGCGAGCGTTTGGGAATTCAAAGAAGACGCCGAGACGTGGAGCGCCCGTATGCAGGGCGGCCACCGTTTGAAGAGCGTCTACGATCCCGAGGAGCAGGCTCACAAATCGTTATTCGCGGTGAGCGTCTATGAGGAGATCGCGTCTTTACTCCGCAAGGCGAAGGACGACTAATCACAAAATCTATGTCACGAAAAATCGGAGCCTTATGGCTCAAGGAAACAAAAGACGGGAAGAAATACTTTTCCGGCGTGATTGAAGACTTGCGTGGCGATATCCGCATCGCGGTTTTTAAGAACGACCGAAAAGAAAAGGAGAATCAGCCGGACTATCAAATCATCGTTTCCGAGGAACGGCGGGAACAACATGCACCGGCCGATCAAACGTCCACTGCGACCGACGAGGTCAACTTGGACGACATCCCGTTTTGATCCGCGTTATGCAGGAGGCACAACGCGCAACCCACGCGGCGCCGTTCCGCCGCGTGGGCAGGGATGAGCAGGCGAGAAACGTCTCGCTCATGCAGAAACGAAAGGTCGGACAGATCCGTTCACTCGACTGGGTATTGAACGTGGTCGAACGGATGCGCGTACGCGAGCTAGACGATACTGCACGCGTGGCGTTCGAAGACGTGGTGCGTGCCGTATCACGCCAACGTGAGAAGGAAATCCGCGATCTATCGATCCTAGATGATGACGCGCGCGAGCTACGTGTCGGGCACGCATAACCCGGCACGTAGCCGCACGGAGGACATATGGCAAAACAACGATTCATCAACACGCGATTTTGGAGCGATAGCTTCATTGCCGCGCTTGCGCCTTTCGAAAGGTATCTGTTCTTGTATTTCCTTACGAACGAGCACACGAGCATCTGCGGCATCTACGAGCTGCCGCTCCGAACGATCGCTTTCGAAACAGGGGTACGCGAGAAACATATCGTACAAATCATTGAACGCCTCAACGGGAAAATCTACTACATAGATGGTTGGGTGTTCATACGAAATTTCGAGCGTCATCAATTCGCCAGAGGCAATTCCAAAGTGATAATCGGGATCGCAAACGAAAAGAAGTCCATCCCGAAAGAAATCATCGCCCGTATCGAAGAAATTACGTCAATCAAGATAAAAACCGATACCCCTTCCAAGGGTCATGCAGGGGATATGGAAGGGACATCCACATTAGAGCCGGATTCGGATTCTGATTTTGAACAAGAGCCGGATTCGGAGAGTGAGCGCGATTGGATACCCCCTCACGCTGACGCCCCCATTCAAACAGCAACAAATTTCTTTCGGGATCCGGTTCAACAGGAATCACTTGTCACACAGATCGCAGAATTCAAGTCATTACCGCTCGATCCACTACGGGCGGAGATACGTAAATTCGTGAGCTACTGGACCGAACGAAACAGCTTTGGAACCAAGCAGCGCTGGGAGCTTGAACCGACGTTCGAGGTCTATCGCCGTCTCTCCGGTTGGCTGGAAAAAGCAGGAAAGTTTGAGGCACTAGGAATGTCGAAAGGAGCAAATATCGTATGAACTTCATCGTTAAAATGATCAACGATGACCGGCATGTCCTGACGCAAAACGAATATGCCGAGCTGATGCGCAAGGGTAATGTCGCCTGCAAGAATTCTGGCGTATTCGTGAACCTCAAATCCGTTGCGGATGCATTCCCCGAGGAAGCGAAAAAAGAAATCGAGAACCGTGAAAATCAAACGCACGGCATCCTGCATGACGGCACGCGCGTAATCAGACAGTTTGGTGAATGGGTTGATGCGGACTCGCTCACGGATGAACGCGGCCTGCATACCGTTCGCCTAGATCCAGCTTACTACCCAGAAGTCGCGCGAGATTGCGTGCCGACAATTGAAGAATTCGAACGCGAGTATAAAGCACTTACATCAGGTGAACGTCTCGAAAAAATGCTAGCCACAAAACCTGAACCGCTCCGGCTTTCCGGAGGGTTCAAACCTATGGCCGCATTGCTACCCGAATCATATGCGCCGAAACCATCCTGACGCACTCCCTGTTGGACGTTTTCTCGAGCTGTCATGCAAGCGCGACGAATATCATCCGCCAACGCAAAGTCAACGCCTGCGATCGACGCTGTACCGACTTTGGGAACGCTCAGGATCGAAAGCCTCATTCGAGGAATGGTACGCAGATCGCATGGACAGAATCATTTCCCGCTTCCAGCGGCTTCTTGATTAAAAAGGCGGTTTCACAATTTATGCAGAAGAAAGAAATCGTCGCGCGTTTCCATGGAAAGGAACAGGCGGACAAGTTCGCAGAAAAAGCGAACCACCGGACGTTCGAATCCGTCATGGTTGAACAGAGGTACGGGCTATGGGAGGTCAGGCTCGTACCGGTCCGGAAGATCCCGAAATTCGAACCTCCAAAAACATGAACCATGATAGCTCAACGCAACTTACTCAAGGTCGACGCGCTTTCCATTCTCATCATGGGTTCGGACGGCCATGCATATCTGCTCCGGCGAAGGCGCGGATCCATTCATGTCTCGATGGCCGAACTTGCGAAGTGGGCAGAGAGGCGGATCTGGCAGGTCGAGGACATCCCAAGCAAAGAAGAAAGCTTGATCTGCTCATTGAACGAAGCGTACGAACGATACCTTTCCTGCAAAGAACAGGAGCTCGAGCTCTCTGCGGATCGATGGTTGTGTACGGCGGATCGGCTCGCAGGACGGGTATCCGATCTTGTAGAACGTGGACACGAAATTCCGAAGACTATCATCGTGCACATCGACAAACCGCCACCGCTTTTCGCTCCAACAGTCGGAAAACGTGGATAAGTGCACATTTTCAAGCCTTCGCGCGCCTATGCTTGTACGCATGAGGGAATCAGACATCCAATACGCCATACTCGCGAACCTTCGCTACCGGAACATTCTCGCATTCCGTTGCCAGCCAGCTCCCATCCCGATCAGGAAGGGGAAGGCAATCATCGGCTTTCGAAAGTCTGACGCTTTCAACGTGGGTATGCCCGACATCGTCTGCGTCATCAACGGACGGTTTATCGGTATCGAAGTCAAGTCACTGGAAGGACGTCAACGCGACGAGCAGAAACTTTGGCAGAAACGCATCGAGTCAGCAGGCGGAACTTACGTGCTCGCGCGTTCATGGGAAAACGTTGCCGATGCTATCGGCATTAAAGCCGTATGAAGTATTTTTCCCTGTTTACTGGAGTCGGCGGATTCGAACTCGGTATGTCTGCGGGTATATCCCGCTCTCGATGCGTCGGCATGAGCGAGATCGATAAATACGCGTCAGCCGTGCTCAAACGCAGATTCCCTACAATCAAAAACTATGGAGATATCCAAGCAATCAACTGGAAAGACGTACCCGACTTTGACCTTCTTGTCGGAGGCAGTCCATGCCAGGACCTGTCCGTCGCTGGAAAGCGAGCAGGACTCGAAGGTTCACGCTCAAGTCTGTTCGCGGAATACGTCCGAGCTTTGCACGAAAAAAAACCACGCCATTTCATCTGGGAAAACGTTAAAGGAGCTCTGTCATCGAATGGCGGACGCGACTTCGCCGTCATTCTCAATTCGTTGGCCGAAGAGGGCTACGCTCTCTCATGGCAGATTCTCAATGCAAGGGATTTCGGCGTCCCTCAAAACCGCGAACGCGTCTTTATCATCGGTACTCGAGGCGAGCGTGCACGAGAAATATTTTTTGAGCCGCAAGGTGCTCAAGCGGATCTTAGCGAAATCACGTCTCGGGTCGCTCAAGCAGAGCGAGTCTACTCAGAACACGGCGTTGCAAGAACATTGAAAGCAAACGGCGGAGGAATAGGCGCGAAGACTGGCTGCTACGCCGTCCGTTGCCCTCTCAAATACCTGAACCGCAACCAGAAGAAGATCGAGGGCGATTACGCATTCACGATTGATGGAGCCAATACCGGAGGAATCGCCTTCATTGATCTAAGCACAAAAAATCCGAAGATCACGAACGCGGCAAGAACCATCCAAGCCAGATACGCCAAGGGATACAGCCACCGAACCGCCGAGGTTTCCGGCATCACGGATGGCATCCGAGTCAGGCGCCTCACTCCGCTCGAATGCGAACGCCTCATGTCATGGCCAGACGAGTGGACCAGATGGGGCATCGACGAGAAGGGGAATGAAGTCGAAATGAGCGACACCCAGCGATACAAGATGTGCGGGAATGGGGTCGTAAGCCGAGTAGTCGAACAAGTCGCAAGAACAATTCTATGCAATACGAACAAGTAAAAATCACCACGCTTAAGCCGGCCGAATACAATCCACGTTCCATCAGCGAACGAGAACTCACGAAACTCGCGGAATCCATTCGTACGTTCGGTTTTGTGGATCCGATCATCGTGAACGTCGACGGTACAGTCATCGGTGGGCATCAACGCATCAAGGCAGCAGAACGCCTCGGTATAGCCGAAGTACCCTGCATCCGCGTCGACATCCCGAAGGATCGGGAGAAGGCATTGAACCTTGCTCTTAACCGCATTTCCGGCGAATGGGACATGGACATGCTCGCTAAGCTGTTGGACGAGATGGATGCCGAGTCCCGAAGGTTGTCCGGTTTCGACGAAGACGAAATCACCGAAGCCCTGAATCGTCTCACCAAGGAGCCGGTCGAGGATGATTACGATCCGATTGTTCCAGAGAACCCCAAAACCAAGACAGGCGACCTGTATCAACTTGGTGTTCATAGGATTTTGTGCGGGGATTCGACAAATCCTGATTGCTTTGTCCATTTACTTGAAGGTGCGAAAGCAAGCATGTGTTTTACTGATCCGCCATACAACATGGGCTACATCGGCGGTTCCGGTAAGCGCAGGAAGAAAATTGCCAATGACGAGATGCCTCGAGACGAGTTCGTCGCTTTCCTGCGACGCGTCATGGCCAATCTCGTCGCCAATGTTACGGGCGCGTTTTACATCTGCATGTCATACGGCGAACTGCATTCGCTCTGGCAGGCGTTCACGGATGCTGGTGGCCATTGGCAGGGATATATCGTCTGGGCGAAGCAGAGATTCACGCTAGGCGGTTCAGATTACCAGCACCAATCCGAGCCAATCATGCACGGGTTATCCGAACAAGATGCATCCAGGCTCGATGATTCGAACGCAGATGCCGAAGCGTTGCCGATCCTGTACGGATGGACGCAACACGCATGGTACGGCGGACGAAAACAAGGCGATGTTTGGTTTTTCGACAGGCCGACCAAGTCGCCAGAGCATCCGACTATGAAGCCGGTCCGGCTCTGTGCCAAAGCGATCGTGAACAGCGCACCACGGGATGGAATCGTACTGGATTGCTTTGGAGGTTCGGGTTCCACGCTCATCGCCGCCGAACAGGTCGGACGGCGGTGTTTCATGATCGAGATGGATCCGGCGTATTGCGACGTTATCGTCGACAGATGGGAAAAATTCACTGGACGGAGTGCTGTTAAGTTAGCCAAGTTTTAGGTTTTTAGGTTTTCGTATGCCGAAATCGAAATCCAGCAAGGAGAACGGGAAGTTGGGCGGGAGACCGCTCGGTACTTTGAATCCCGAAACCATCAAACGGATTGAGATGCGGCAGAAAATGCTCGATCGAATTGAACTGGAATTCCAACCGCTCATGGATGCCGCTTTGGATTTGGCTAAAGGCATCGTGGTTTACGTTCCCGGCGAGAACGGTAAAAAATCCAAGGTGTACGAGGAGATGCCGAATGCAGACATGGTCAAATACTTGCTTGATCAATCGGCCGGCAAGGCACTGACATCCGTCGAAATGTCCGGAGGCTTGAGTATCGATAATTTGCAGGACTTCATCTACTCGCTCTATGGCAAGTCGGCGAACAGAAGGAATCCTGCTTAGGCTCCAGCGCGACCCCGTCGGATTCGTGAAGCTCTGTTGGCCTGAAGCCGTGCTTTGGGAGAAACAGATTGAGGTCGCAGAATCCGTTGTCGGCCATAAGCGCGTCACCGTACGATCTGGACACGGCGTCGGGAAATCGTGGCTTATGGCGAGGCTCGCTATTTGGTTTTTGACCGTGTTCAAGCCGTCCAAGGTGGTTACGACCGCACCGACGTGGACGCAGGTCGAGAAGGTGCTCTGGGGCGAAATCGCTGCAGCCTATCGTTCGTCCCGCATACCGCTTGGAGGGGAACTGCTCAACACGCAGTGGAAAGTTTCAGAGGACTGTTTTGCGCTAGGCATATCCACGCGCGAAGGAGTCGATCAGCGGGATTTCGGTTCAACGAAACTCCAAGGGTTTCATTCGCCCAATTTATTGGTCATTCTCGACGAAGCTGCGGGCGTACCGCCGGAAACGTGGACAGGCGCGACATCGCTCGCCACGGGGGCAAACAACCGCATTGTGGCGATTGGAAACCCCGCGAGTCCATCCGGTCCGTTTTATGAGACGTTCAAAAGTCCAATTTGGCACAAGATTGAAATCTCTTGCCTCGAACATCCCAACGTCACGACGGGCGAGATCGTTATACCCGGTGCCGTTTCGTCCGAGTGGGTCGAAGAACGTAAAGCGGAATGGGGCGAGAGTAGCCCGCTATTCCAAGCGAAGGTGCTGGGACAATTCCCAGTCGAAGGATCCGACACGCTTATTCCGCTTTCATGGGTCGAGCGTGCGGTGCATGCAGAAGTCGCGGGAGACGAGCGTAAGAGTATCGGCTGCGACGTTGCACGTTTTGGCGAGGATGAAACGGTTATTTTCAAGTCCCTTGGCAACACATATGAGCTGGTCGAGCACGTCAACAAGCGTGCAACGAATGAGACGGCCGGCCGGCTCGTACTTGCGGCCAAGGATTCAGGCGCGGAATTCGTGGCGGTCGACGACACGGGTGTCGGCGGAGGGGTTACCGACATGCTGCGCGAGCAGGGGATGTCCGTCGTACCCGTGAATTTCGGTTCGTCTGCGGAAGATTCGGAACGCTTCGCCAATCTCAAGGCTGAAATATTCTGGTGCTTACGCGAGGATTTCGAAAAGAGCCTCATCTCCATTCCAAACGACCCAGTGCTCATCAACCAACTCGCATCCATCAAATACGCGATGACCTCGAAAGGCCAAATCAAAATCGAGTCGAAGGATGACGCGAAGAAACGAGGTCTACGTTCGCCTGACCGCGCTGACGCTCTCGCAATCTGTCATTACGCCAAGAGAGCGAACTGGATTCCAGAGATGCTGTGGATATAGCGGGCTTTCGCGTTCGCATTTTTGCGATGCTAGCCGCATGAATCTCATCGATCGCGTTAAGGAGACGTGGCGCTTCTACCGAAGCGGAAAGAGCATCGCCGAAGTCGGCCACGCATTTTCATCTTGGCTGAGCGGAAGCTCAAGTGTCGCGTTCGGCTGGCAGTTCAAGGCCGCGAAACTTCTCGGCGAGACCGTGGGGAACGCAACTTTTCGTCTGTATCGAATCAAGGCCGACGGTTCGTGGAGCGAAATCGATTCGCATCCAGCACTCGACCTTTTACATCAACCGAATCCGATCTCGACCCATTCCGAACTGCTCGAGATGCTCAGCATGTCCCTCGACTTCTATGGCAATGCGTATATCTACATGGACGGAGCGGACTCTCCAACCTCGAAACCGAAAGCACTTTATTTTCTCAAGGCGCAAAACGTCACCATCGTTCGGACGGATTCGTTTCCCGAATCCATCCTCGCGTACAAATATCGCCACAAGTCGCGGGAATACGTTTTCCAACCGCACCAAATTTTGCATATCAGGGAATCCAATCCCGACGATCCAATTCTCGGATTCGGAGCGGTGCAGGCCATGTCCGACTCAGTCGACCTCGATCTATCCGCGCGACAATGGAACCGCGCGTTTTTCCGTAACAGCGCACGGCCAGATCTCATTCTTAAATCCAAGTTCAAGACGCGCGAGCAGATGGATCCCATCCGCATGCAGTTCGAAGACCGTTATCGCGGAACCGAGAACGCACACAAGGTTGCGATTCTCCCCGACGGCGTTGAACCGGACAAGATGGGCTGGAGCCAAAAGGAAATGGATTTCGTGGAACAGCTCAAGTGGTCCAGAGACGACATTCTGTCTGGTATGCGGACTCCACACGTCGTACTCGGACTTGGTGCTGGCGAAAACCTGAACCGCGCGACTGCCGATGCCACGAACTACATCTATGCGCTCCGCACGATCATGCCTCGATTGCGACGTATCGCTACTTTTCTGAATGTCCTGCTCATCCCACGATTCGGCAAGGATTTGATCGTCGAATTCGACAACGTAGTTCCGGAGGATGAAGACCTAGCGATCAAGAAACGCATGGCAGCCCTTGGAGGAGCACCATATGAAACCGTAAACGAAGTACGCGACGAGCTCGGACTCGAACCGATCGACAACGGGGATTCAGTTATGGCGCCGTTTTCGCAGATGCCCGTCGGTTCGCCGAAAGTCCAGCCGAATAAATCGCTTGCGCCACGTTCGGCATATTCGGCCTTTAAGGAAGCCAAACGCATGAACGAAGTGGATGCGAAGGTCAATGTGGCCGTACAAACCGTATCTGAGAAAGCTACGAAAAGTCTCGCACTCATCTTCAAGGCTTTCAAGCTCATGCGGGAGGAGGCGAGATGGCAGGCGTTCGTACGCCGCGTGGATCCATACGAAAAGCTCATCAAGAAAAAGATGGCGAAGTATGCGAACGGCATGACTGAACGCGCGTCCGCGAGCTTGGAAGAACAGACAAAGGCATTTGATATCGCCACCTTGCTCGATCCGCGCTCTGAAGTCCGCATCATCGTGAGCGCCGTGCGTCCGATATTCGACGATCTGTATCGAAGCGAAGGCAGAACATCCGCCGACCTTATCGGCGGCGCATTTGACGAGACGGCCGCCCGAGTCGATCAAGCCGTGAACGACGCCGTCGGACTCATGGCCGAAACGTACCAAGAAGAAACGATGCGTCTGCTCAGAGACGCGCTCAACGCTGGACTTGATGCGGGTGAGGGGATCGACAAACTCAAGAACCGTATCAGCGATATCGGTGAATTCTCATCCAATATTCGAGCAGAGCGCGTGGCGAAGACTGAAGCATTTCGCGTTGCCAACATGGCTGGACGAGAGGCATATCGCCAATCAGGCGTACAAAAGCTCGTTTGGTACACGGCTGCCGATGAACAAGTCTGCGAATTCTGCGCTCCACTCCACGGAACCGTCGTCGGTATCGACGAGAACTTCTATGACAAGGGCGACGTAGTCCAAGGATCGGAAGGCGGAACCATGCCCGTCGACTACGCAAACGTAACCGGAGGAGCGCTTCATCCGAATTGCCGATGCCAAGTCGTACCGCAGGTCGAAGAACTCCAAGACTGATTGTGGATAACGAAACGATTGTCAGTCTTTAACCCGATACGCTTCAACCCAAGGTATGCAAACCGAAAAACTACAACTCAAGGCAACCGTCACTAAAGCCGCTGACGGGCGAGTGACGATTGTGGCGAGCGACGAAACGATTGATCGTTCCGGCGAAGCGATTCCAGTTTCAAGCTGGGATCTCTCAAACTTTCAGAAGTCACCGCGCCTGCTTATCGACCACGACTATTCTGTGAAGTCCATTGTCGGGCTCGCGGAGAACGTCCGTTCAGAAAATCGTCAACTGTTATTCGAACCGTTGTTCCACGACATCACGGACGCGGCTCGGGAGACGAAGGAAATGGTTGAACAAGGTTTTCTCGACACGGTGTCCGTCGGGTTCATGAGGAATCAAACGCAAGACGGGTCGATGAAGAACGAGCTGCTTGAAATCAGTTTCGTGGCCGTTCCCTGTAATCCGAATGCCCGAACGCTTTCCGTCAAAGACATCGGAGATACTGAAGCGAAAGCGGTCGAAGCGTTCATCGGAAAAGCGGAAGAACCTGAGAAGCCAGCGGAGCCAGCTCCAGCCGAGGAGACCAAGCCACCTGAACCGGAAGCGAAGGCAGGACGGACGATCTCGACGGACACGCGGAGCCAGATTGAAAATGCCATCAACCTATTGGAACAAGCGAGCGGTGCTTTGGAGCAGCTCTTAAACGGAGCGGAAGCCCAGAGTTCCGAGGGGAAGGACGCGCCTGATGGGAGCGCCCCGAAGCAAAGGTCGAGTGACGAAGGGTCTGACGAAGAAGTCTTCAAACAATGGCTTCTCCAGCGTCAGGTCTTGCGTGCCGTGAACACGGCAACCTCGGAAGCTCTCGCAAAGAGCAAATTATTCATCCGTACTAAATAATCTCTATGTTGAAAGAACTCGAACAGTTCAAGACAGAACTCGCGGAAGACATCAAAGGTCACCTTGATACCGCTCTCCACGAGAAAGTGAAGGCGCTCATCGGCGACGAGCGCGCCGGCATGGTGCGCGAAGCCGTCGAGCAATTGAAGCTCGAACGTATCCTTTTGGGACACGACAAGACCGGTTTGTCAGACGCCCAGAAAACCGAATTCGCCAAATTCGTGAAGACGGTCGTATTGCAAACTAAATCCGGCGAAGCCATTATCGGCGATCAGGATTCGCGTGGCGGATACCTCGTGCCGACCGAAGTCGCCAACGCCATCTTGCGCATCGCCGCAACCGTTGGCGTAGCCGTTTCGCAGTGCGCTCGCTGGGACATGAAGGGTGATGAACTCGACATTCCCGCCTACGGAGGCTCGTTCCTCGAGGGCGAATATCTTGGTGTCGATGCCGTCGGAAACGTCACGGGCATCACCTTCAAGACAGCTCGCCTCATCGCTAAGAGCTGGCAACTTGCGTTCGTCTTGGGCAAGGATCTCTTGGCCGAAGCGACACCAGCCGTCGCAGACTGGCTTATGGCACTCGCTGCCGAAGCCATGTCCAACATGATCGACAAGCAGGTGTTCGCCGGAACCGGCCATCCGTTCGTCGGCATCATGGCAAGCAAGGAAGTGAACACCTACTCGCTCGGGTCAGGCAAAACGGGCTTCGACTCGTACAAGATCATCGACGATTCGTCCGACGTGATCGCAAGCGTGGAAGAATCCACCCTCGACTCGGCTGCCTTTTATTTCAGCCGAACGGTCTGGGCGAAACTTCGCGCACAGAAAGACGATGCCGGTTTCTACGTCCTGCAACTCGCAGGCTTGAACCCACAGACGCTTTCCGTAAATCCGTCGAACGGCGGACCGAAACCCGCAGGTTCCATCCTCGGATTCCCGGTCTACACCGTGCGACATCTCCCCGCATTCAGCGATTCCGCCGCAGGAACCAAGTTTGGCGTGTTTGGCACGCTCAAAGCGGTCGGCCTCGGTATGAAGAACGAAATGGAAATGGATCGCTTTACCAGCGGCACGTTCGGTGGCAAGGAAGTCGCCTTGTCCCGCCAGATCGGCATGGTCATGGGCAACCGCCATGCTGCTGTGATCTCGCTCCCGCAAGCACTCACCGCCATCAAGACGGCAAGTTCCTAACCGTATGAGCGCCTTCAAAGTCCTTTTACCGATCATCGTCCTCGGCGACCGAAAGGAAGCGGGGGAGACGGTCGAACTTACGGACGAGGAGGCGCTCGCCTACGGTCCGGAATATCTCGCCAAGGAAGGGACGCCGAAAATAAAGCGGGTGTCCAAATCTCATTCACTCAAACCATACTTATGAACACAGTGGCAGAAAACATCAACGTCCTCGCCTCGCTCGGTCCGGCTACGCTCACTGCGAGCACGAACGGAACGGTCGTGGACACGATGGGCTTCGACAATCTGCAAGCCGTCATTGCGGCTGGCACCATCGATACCCATGACACGGACGAAACCTACGCCGTGAAGCTCCAAGAAGGAGCCGAATCCGACGGATCGGACATGGCCGACGTCGCCGGCACATCGGTGACCATCACCGAATCAGACCAGCTCAAGACGATCGGCGTAAACGGCCTCGGAACCGGCAGCCGCAAGCGCTACATGCGCCTTGTACTGACGGCCGCAGGAACGACGCCGTCGATCGACCTCGCTGGGTTGTTCAACCTCGGAAGTGCGGCTCAGAATCCGGCTATCGTGCCGGACGCCGTGGTCTAGACGGGGCGGCCTTTGTCGGGGAGTAGAGCATGCTCCCCGACAGTCCCGCATCGTTTAGAATACTGCTATGGCCACGACCGCTTACGCCCTCACCTCGCTCCAACGGGTCAAAGACCGCCTCGGCCTAACGAGCGCGGGTTTTGACACGCTCTTGGAACGGCTGATCAACGCGTCTACGGATCTCATCGAGTCATATTGCGACCGTCGTTTCAAGGAAGTGGCTTACGCGAACGAACTTTATCTTGTCGAAGCTGACGGAGCGCGAATGGTCATGCTGAAACAGGCACCTGTCACGGCACTCACGAGTTTGCAATATCGAGCTGGCGTCCCGAGCATTCCGGCATGGACTGATTTTCTCCCCGTGGAATTCGAACTTGTCGGCGATGGAACGTCCGGACTCATCCGAATCTACGGAGGCGTACCGCGCGGCACGAACAATATTCAAGCGAGCTACACCGCCGGTTACAAGATTGATTTCGCTCACGACACGGATTTGACCAAGCACAATCTGCCTTTCGATCTATCCGATCTCTGCGAAAGGATCACCATCAAGGCCTTCAAAAAGCGCGAAAGCGTCGGCAAAAGCCGAGAACAGGCAGGGGAGGCCATGGCGATGTGGATGGAGACCTTGGAACCCGAAGAGCAGCTTTCGCTCGACCGTTATCGTCGAGTGTATTTGGGATGATATGCCGATCACCATCCGTATCAGGAATCTGGACGATCTGCGCGTGGCAGTTGCTCGATATCCGCAAACGTCTCTCGAACAAATCGACGAAGCTCTCGACCGTTCCGTCGACATCGTCTTGAATTACGCATTACCGCATCGCGGGATCGTTCCGTATCGCACGACGCGCATGTCGCAATCGTTCAAGGAGGGAATCGTTCGCGGAAATCTCTGGCGGGCCGTTGGACCTACGGTTGAATACGCAATCTACGTGGATCAAGGCACGCGGTATATCAAACCCCGCAAATTCATGGAAAAAC
This sequence comes from Patescibacteria group bacterium, assembly GCA_043818395.1. Taxonomy (GTDB): domain Bacteria; phylum Patescibacteriota; class Patescibacteriia; order 2-12-FULL-60-25; family 2-12-FULL-60-25; genus JBDRFZ01. The sequence goes on along the minus strand of JBDRFZ010000026.1, from coordinate 47,232 downwards.
TTGCTCAAGCGTCCGAACCCCTCATCAACAAACGCTTTGAGGAAGCTGCACAGAAGATTGTAGAGACCATGCGCGTTCCCGCATTTTAATATGTCGCTCGTATCCATCCGTTCCGCATTGAAAGCCAAGCTCGACGCCCGCAAAACAGCGAGCGTGCTTGGCGAGGTTTATGACGGTGAACAAGACCAGCAAAAACTCGACATCGCAAGCTATCCGGTTGCGGAACTCCGCCGCGCCGTTTCGGAAGGATCCTACTTCACCAATCAAGAAGACCTCATAGAATACCAATTCGACATTCTGCTTTACGCCGAGATGGACAATGTAGGAATTGCGACGGCAGAAAAATCTCTAGACGCGGTTATCGACGACCTCATCTACCAGTTCGCGCATGATCGCACCCTCGGCGGCGTATGTGACGGAGACGTGTATCCTGCGCTTTCAAGATCGGGTGTCATCGAGTGGCGGGGGAAGCCTCACTACGTATCGGTGCTCACGCTCAAGTGCCGAAAAGTACAGGGGAATGCCTAGCTGTGGATAGCTCGGGCTTTCCAAGTCTACGGATGGATACGCTTCATCCGTATGATAGAGAAAGCCGAAAACAAGGCGTTCGGATCCGCACCCCGTTCGAAGAGCGAGGAGCGGAGGCTCGCCGTTCAAAATGAAGCGCGAGACGGCGCGCAGGAATTCTATTTCAGCGCGGAAGGTGAACGTCCGCCCACGACCATTGTTGCCGATTCATTTGAAGAGGCGGTTGCCGAATACAACCGCCGTTTTGATATTTCTACTCCATAACATATGTCCAAATTTACAGGTTCCCGCATTGATCTCGGCGTCGGCAAAGAAACCGTCCGAGGCACAGCCGTCGCTCCCGGTTATTGGTTGCGGCCGTCGGAAGTCTCCATCGACGAACGGGTCGCACATGCGATCGACGAATCGTCACGCAATCTCATTGAAAATTCGATCGACGCCCAAATCGTTGAGAAGTTTGCCGAAGGTAATTTCACGCTTCCTGTCCGCGACAAGTCCATCGGGTTGCTCATGTTATCGCTGTTCGGCTCCGTCGCCGACACGACCGTCGAAACCGGAGTCTACGACCACGCATTTTCCGTGTTGCAGTCCAACCAACACCAATCACTCTCCGTCCACCTCAAGGAGCCGAACACAGGCAAGGACTACGCGCTGGCCATGCTGACAGATCTCGAATTTGCGGTTGAGCTCGACAAACATGCCATGGCCAAGTTCGGATTCCGCTCGAAGGCTGGCGCAACACAATCTCGCTCAGCAACCTACGTGGCGGAGAACATCTTCTTGCCGACGATGGGCGATATCCGCTTCGCATCAACCATTGCAGGTCTGACTGGTGCGACGCCCGTCAAAGTTCGCAAGGTGACGCTCAAGATCTCCAAGAACGTGGACGATGACCGTGCCCTCGGGAGCGTCGACCCAATCGACATCCTAAACCGTCAGTTCCAAGCGGAAGGGGAGATCGAGCTCGTATACGACGATCAGTCACAAATCACGAACCTGCTCGCCAATACCGCTCAGGCCATGCGTATCGACTTCACGAACACCGTCGTGACCATCGGCGCGATCTCCAATCCTCGCATCCGATTCGAATTCGCCAAGGCGATTCTGGAAGAAGTTCCGAGATCCTTCAACAAGGGCGACATCGTGACCCAAACGCTCAAGTTCAAGGCGTTCTATTCTGAATCCGACTCATCCATGGTCACGTCGATCGTACGTAACCAGGTGGCGAGCTACTGATATGCGCGGTTGCCTTATCCCCGTTGGTATTGGGGTGGTGGCAATCATCATCGCTTTTTATTCAATCTTAACCGCAGCTTGATATGGAGCCATCCACCCTCATCCAAGACCTAGGGAGCCTCGGTCCGGCACTCGGATCCGTTGCTGTCATCGGCATCATCTGCTGGAAACTTCTGCAAATCTTCGAGAAGCATGGTGCGGCCATCGAAAGCATCTCGACAGCTCTGCTTGGGCAGGCAGAAGTTCTGAAGGAGATCGACAAAAACGTGCAGGCTAATACCCAGGCCACGGATCGCATGTCCGCGCTCTTACAAAAGAACGCGAGCTGACCGCCTGTGGATTGAACGACCTTCCGACCTCGCATTTTCGCTATTCTAAAACCATAACCCACTTAATCGCATATCTATGCTGTATCGTTTCATCAAGAAAGACGGCAACGTCGAACGCATTGGCGACATCGATGCGGAAACACTCGAGACCAAACTTCAGGGCTACCTGAATGACGGATTCGAACTTGCTGCCGCCGAAGAACATGACCAGCAAGTCATTGGCGCCGTAAACAAGCAACTCGAAGAGGCGAACGCCAAAATCGCCGAGCTCGAAGCAAAGACCGCCTCCTAAAGGCGGTCTGTTTCTATATGCAGAGAAAACTATTCGTCGACCTCGGCCACTCGAAACGCTGGTCGGGAGCGGTCGGCATCAAAGCCGAGGTTGATTGGAATCGCGCGATCTGGGCGTCGCTCCAACCAATACTCCAAGCGCTTTGCGCGAAGAAAGGATGGACACTCATTCCAGTGCCCACAAATTTTCTCATTGAATTCTCGGCCAACAACAATCTTGTCCAGCGCATCAAGTGGATCAACGCTCGCTCCAAGCCATCAGACCTTTTGCTTTCGATCCATGGCAACGCCACGACCAATCCGAATGTCAGAGGGGTCACAACGTGCTTCATGGGCGGCTCAGAATCGGCGAAGCTCGAGTCAATCAAGCTTTCGCAAGCCTACTCGCAGGCTACCGGAGTTCCGATCTGGAACGGGGGAGCGTTTGACGACCGGAACGGAAGGTTCGGTAGAATCGGGATGGTGCGCGACACAACGCCGTTCGCGCTGTTGATTGAGGCGGGATTCGTAACGAACCGTCAAGATATGACCACGGATCCAAGAGTGGCTACGGGAGGGATTGTAAAGTATTACGAAAACAGCGGCTTCTAGGCCGCTGTTTTATTCTTTACTCGTATCGCTTCATGAATGCATTGATCGCCTCTGCAATCGCTCCACGACGCCAAGCTAGAAAGTCTCTGTAATTCGCCATCTCCCAAAGCTTTCTGTCCGTCGGGATCAGTTGTGATGCCAATGCATCTTCACCGCGTTTCGCGACCACCTCATCTTCCAAGTACTTAATCGGTTCTTTATTGGTAATTTGACGATTGGTTTTCCCTCCGATGAATGCCATGTTGGCAATCTCGTTGATCTCTTTTTGATCGTAAGTCTCTTTCAGTAATGACTTCGGAAAAATGTGGTGATACTGGATCGCGTGTGCGCTGCCCGTATGTTTCTCGGTAAGTTTTAATCCAGACCACCAATCTTTCGCGCCGTTCTGTCTTAAGACAAAATAAAGCATCGAAAAAAGTGGGCTCCGGATACCGCGATTGTATAAATCATCCAGATCAACTTCGAATTTCTTTACGTGGAGGTAAAGCTGTTGGATCAAGTCATCCAGATTTTTTGTTCTGAAGAGCGTACTGAGATCCGCGTCTAGAATAGATTCTGACGAACCCATGCTGTAGTGACCTCTCATGTGCGCCAGATAAAACCACCGCAACATTTTCTTTTCATCGTCTGGCGTTATAGCCTCATCTTCTTTCAGGATCCAGTAGACGGCGATCGGTATCAACAGAAAGGGGGACGACAGATATTCAAGACTATCTACGCCGGCATTCTCACGGAGAAAATTGACGGCGTACTTCAATCCATCCGTCGCTTTTTTCCAAGACTGTTCTAGATTTTCTTTGCTGATTTTTCCGACAGTTTTAAAACGGCTCTGATGGGTAGCAAAAATAACCATCGCACGTACCGAGAGACCCGTCTCAACAACATAATCGCTATCGTCACCGAACTCTGCCGCGAAATCCTCGATCAACTTCATGAAACCCTTCCATCGCGACGTTATCTGTGCGAGAGCCAAATCTGACCCGCGCAATTTGATACCGAGCGAATTCACTCGAACGAAGATTTCAGTCACTTCCTCATACGACATCTCACGCGAAAGTCTTTGCATGACATATTCGTAGTTCTCGATGCTTTTCACTTGCTGCAATCTTTGCGAATACTTTTTATAGCGCGGATCCTGCAAGGAAGTGATTCCGACTTTTTCGAGGATCTCACTGAAGTCTTTTGTAAAAACATCAGATACCGGCACCCAAAGCGGATCATTTTGTAACGAGCGACTCGCAACGACGAAAGTCCTTTTTCGTAACTCATCTTGGATGTCGCGGGTGGCCGATTCTTCATCTTCGACATCCTCAACGTCAGCCGTGAAATCATTCTCATCAACCTCAGTGATGTCTACAGGTGGCCCTTCTGGATGCTCGAGATTAAACAATATCTCAATCGGTCTTTTGCGATTTCTTACTTGGACAGACTCACCGCTCAAAATAGCTGAAAGTGATGTAACGCGCTGTTGGCCATCGAGCAAAAGCAAGCGTTGCGATGTGGTAGGCGCATCCGTCGATCTTACGGCTAATTCTCGAGTCTCGATTTCCTCATCCGTTTCCCAAACCAAAATAGTTCCAGACGGATAGCCTCTATACAGCGAGTCGAGCAAATCTCTGACACGCGTGGCAGGCCACACATAACGGCGCTGCATTTCAGGTAGCGTCAATTCCCCATGTCGCACTTTGTCTACCAACTCGTAGACCTTAATGTCAGTTTTAGCCATAGATTTCAGTCCTCAAAATTATCGAGAGCTCGCCTGTGGATTACTCACATGAAACGGCTCAAAGATTGGCTATATTCAACCATATGCGCATCAACCTTTCAAACGCCCAATGGGCGGAAGTTAAAGACTCATTCAGCTGGGGCGAACGTCGCCGAATGCAGGAAGCAAGTCCATACGCCAAAGCCAAAGAAGGCGAAACCGTCGAGCCGAGCTTACTCAACGATTGGTCGGCCAACTTGCTCACGAAATTCGTGACAGCATGGTCATTCGAGGAACCGATCACAAAGGAGTCGCTCGAGAACAATCTCACCGCCGAAGAAGGGGAGAGCCTGCTCGACCAAGCCCTCCAAGCCATCGGCTTCCGCTCAAAGCCCAACGACGGCCCAAAAGCGCGTTAGAGCACCTTGTCGAGGGACGGGGTTCAGCTCTATTGCTCTCCGAGCATGATCTCGCCCTCGCGAGCCGAAGGATCGAAGCGTTCCTGCTCTGTCGCGAGCTCGGCTGGTCATGGCGGGATCTCGAGGATGCTCCGGCGGACGTTATCGACGATTTTCTATACCTCTTAACCCATGGCCACCAACGCTAAACTGCAAATTGCCATTGAAGCGTCGAATAATGCGACGGGGCAATTGAAGTCGCTCGAAAATGATTTGCGGGGCGTCTCTACCGCCACGGATTCGTCCGGCGTGGGATTCGGAAAACTTGTCGGAGCCATCGGCCTTGGAAATCTCGCAGCTAACGCAGCCAGCTCGGCTTTCAGTGCTCTCGGCGGTTTTCTTAAAGGGACGATAACGGCGGCCGAGGAAGCCGAGGCGACACAAGCCCAACTCTCGGCGGTTTTGAAGTCCACCGGAATGGCGGCCGGAGTCACAGCACAAATGGCGAACGATCTAGCCGGTCAGATGGCGAATCTCACAACCTTCAGCAAGGATCAGGTGATTGCCGGCGAGAATCTGATGCTCACGTTCACCAAGGTGAGCAAACAGGTTTTTCCAGACGCCATCCAAGCGGCTCTGAACGTGAGCACGGCCATGGGAACCGATCTCCATTCATCCATCATCCAGCTCGGCAAGGCACTCAACAATCCAGCGGAAGGTCTAACCGCTCTCACACGCATCGGCGTGTCCTTTACCGAACAGCAAAAAGAACAAATCCAGACGCTCGAGAAAGCCGGCAAGACCATGGAAGCCCAGAAGCTGATCTTGGCCGAACTCTCAAAGGAATTCGGCGGATCCGCAGCAGCCGCGGCTAACACCTACCAAGGCAAAATCCAACAGCTCGATAATTCGCTCCATGAAGTACAGGAAAATATCGGCAAGGCGGTTCTGCCTGCGTTGAATCTATTCGTGAACGACGCAGTGGACGCAGCCAAGTCCGCTCAGGCTGCAACTTCGAAGAACGATACTTGGTCGCGCAGTTTTTACAGCCTCGCATCAGGCGCAAAGGCGGCAGGGTATGTTTTGGAAGGCGTGGCATACGCCGTACTTTCGCTCGGAGCAGTGCTCGTAGGTGGAGCGATCGAGGCCGTTGCGTTCGCCACGGACGTCGCCAAATCTTTCAAGAAGATAGGGGAGATCGGACAGAATGTTTTCTCGGCGTTGGCCAAAGCCATGACAGGGGACTTTGACGGCGCAAAAGCAGCCATGGCTAAAGCCGCGAGCGCATTCGACTTCTCCGGCTTCCAAGCCACGGCCAAGCAGGTCAACAACACGATCGGGGCATTTGCCACCGACATGGATTTAGCGTTCATGAAAGCAGGTGCCGCCATGAAGGAAGGTGTTGTTCAGCAAGGATTTAAGCCAATCGAAGATGCGGCACCCGTCGTAAAGCAGCAGATTATCGATTCAATCGGTGGAGGCGCGTCGCAAGGAGCGTCCAAAGCGTCCGATGCCTTATCCAAAATAAGTACTGATGCAAAGCAGACGCAGACGAAGCTCGGCGAGCTCATCCGCGATTACACGCAGAAATCTTCCGACCAGCTCGATGCATACAACCAGAAGGTCGCGGACATCTCGCAGAAGATGGCGCAACTTCAAACCGACTACGCCAAGTCGAGTGCAGATAACCAAAAGCAATACCAGGACGAGCAACTTCAGCTTTTCATGGCTCATCAGGACAAGCTCGCTCAATCACAGAAGGACTTGGCCGGCTTGCAAAGCGATCTCCAGAAAACAGACGATGCGGATCGCCGGACAGAACTGCAAGCGAAACTTTCGGAAACACAGAAACAACTCGATGCGGAGCAAGCCATCGTTACGCAATACGCGTCGCTCAAATCCGATGCGGACAAATTCCGCGCGACCACTGACCTTGAACGGTTGCGTTTGAAGTTCGAAGACGAAACACGCCAAGCCAAGGTCGCTTTCGACGAGAAAATGGCCGCGCTCAAGATCGACATGCAGAAAGAGGAGGACGAACACAAAAAGCAAACCGAACGGTTGAAGGAAGAAACCGCGCACCGGTTCGATCTTTTATTGCAGGAATACAAAGACGGATACGAGAAAATCATCGCCGAATCGAAGGCGAAGCACGCCGAACTCGTCGCGATCGAGGCTCAGGTGAAAGCGACCGTACAAGCCATCCAGAACGCCCAAAGCGCTCTTAAATCCGCAACAAGCGGTACAGCGGCGGTAATTCCACAAACGCACCTCGCCTCGGGTGGAATCGTCACAAAACCGACCATCGCCTTGATCGGCGAATCCGGTCCGGAGGCCGTCATTCCGCTCAAGGGTAACCAAGGTCAATTTTCACAGCCCGTTTCCGTTTCCATCATGGAAGGTGCGACCATGAACGTCTCGAATCAGGCCGACGAGACGAGGCTCGCGCGAACGGTCGCAAAGGAACTCGCAAAAGTCCTGCAAGGCAACCGCTACGGCCTAGCAGCTCAAATGTAGTATGTCCGTTTACCAACTCGACTCCGCAAAGCTCGACACCGCCCTCTGGGACGGTCTTTCGCCGTCTCCACCTTCCGGATCCACGGACGAAATCGTTTTCAATAACTACGGTTTGCAGAACGTGAACATTCGAACACGGTTCGTGAAACTTTCAGCTCCAATTCTCGATCTCCAAAAACGCGCATACCCACGAGCACAGGGAGCATATGCTGAGACGGCGTACTGGCGTGAGACGCACATTGTCCTGCGTGGAACTGTGAAAGGCTCGAGTCGCACCGACATGGAATCGAGAATGGATACGATGCGTCAGAATCTTTCGGTTTTTGGGGGCGTGCTCAAGCTCCCGTGGGCAGGTTCGTATCGCTACTACGAGTGCTATGCCATCGGTCTTGATCGAATGTTTCAGGAACGCGACCACTTCCACATGACCATGTGTCCGTTTGAAATCGAGATGGTTGCACTCCAACCCTTCGGAAGAGACCAGCTACGCACGACGACTGACGTTCCAACTCCAATCACCGCATCGCCGACCGTCATGGGGTTTACAAATGCGGGAACGGCTGAGGCTGATTCCGTCGCGTACCTCACCCTCGTTACGGCGGGAACCGTTTCCCAGATCACGTGGGAGAACCCGACGAACGGCGACAAGCTCATCATCGCTGGTAGCTTCACGAACGGCGACCAGATCGTGATCGACGGGGAGAACAAACGGGTGACGAAAAACGGTTCTGATATCGACTACACAGGCATTTTGCCGAAAATCGTCACGGGACTGAATTCTTTCAAGATTACGCTCGCCGGATCAGGTTACTCGATCGCCGTGACCGAAGTCCATTATTCACGCTATTACTGATATGTCTTATCAAAAACTCTACGTTCTCGACCGCGCGTCGTTCCTGCTCGACGCCCAGCTCCTTTCGTCCCTAACATCTGGCACGTTCACGGGTTCATCCTCATCGGTGCTCGGCACGCAATCATGGAACATGCCCGCTACCCACAAAGCGGTTATTACGATTGAGCAGGAGCAAATCCTGCTGTCCGGACTCTCCATCTCCGGCGGAACAATCACCTGCACGATCGACACGCGCGGATACAACGGAACGACCGCTGCCACCCACGCAGCGGGTTCGCTTATTGAAATCCATCTCACCAAAGCCCATTACGATCAATTGCAGGATTATCTCGCCGCGCTCGATGATGGTGGCTACATCGTCCAGTCAGCGGTTACGACAGTCGTGTCCGCAACAAGCCACACGATCAGCGGTGACAAGACCGCAATCTTTACCGTTGGTCGCGTCTATTTATTCAAAGTCGCGAGCACATGGTATCGAGCGCTCATCACTGCCGTTTCTTACGGAGCCCCAAATACGACAATCACGTTACTCGGCGACGGATTACCCGCATCAGGTACCGTGACGAATGCGGGATTCGAATTCAATCAATCGGTGAACAAGGCCGTCGATATCGAACTTATCAAGCAAGTGACGACTGCACCGTCCGTCAATCCTCCAGCCGGATACTTATTCCTTTGGACGAAGAACGGCGGATGGTACACGCGTGATTCGTCAGGGAACGTGCGTTACATGAACAAAGTGACGGCGGCCGTATCGTCATCCGGTGGCGTACTAACGCTGGATTGCTCAACGGCGAACTTTTTCGAATGCACACTTACGGAAAATATCACGGGCGTCACTTGGCAGAATGGAACCGACGGCGAAACGTATACGCTCCGTATTAAACAACATGCATCCGCCGCAAAGACTGTTGTGCTCGGAACTTCCGGCGGAACTCGCTATTCGAACTCCATTTCTGGCTATACCGCATCGACCGATCTCTCCTCATCGGACTATTTGGAATTTTTCTACAACTCCGATGTTTCCAAATGGGATATCGTGCGCGTCATTCTCGGCGCACAAACGTCTCCTTCCGCATCTTCGTTTTCGGACATCGCACGCCTATTCGGCGACGGTTCCGATGGGGCTGTTACGCTAGATGGAACGGTCACTGTAGGCTGGGCTTCCAAGGTCAGTTCGGTCTACACAATGACGCGCGATATTTATTGCACCACACTTGTTATCAATACCGGCGTGGTACTCGATACAGCGGGATTCCGTGTGTACTGCTCAACGTCTTTGACGGTTACAGGCACATTGCGTCGCGTCGGCGGAACGGGCGGTTCAGGTTCTGGCGCATCTGGCGGCATCGCGGGAGTTACAACCGGCGGATCCACGGCTGGCGGAGGAGCTGGGGCTGCGGGAGCTAACGCTCCATCCTCTGCGGGAAACAATGCTCCAAACGCCACTGACACGATGGGCGCGGGTGGAGGCGGTGGCGGAGGCTCGGGTTCGGCAGGAGGCGGTACTGGCGGCACGGTGACGGCAACCGGCATGCTACTCAAATCCGCCGTCCAGTTTGAAACGATGTTCAACGTGGGCAACGCCGTTGTATTGAAAGGTGGAGCTGGTGGAGGCGGAGGCGGTTCTGGAAACGGTGGTGCGGTCAACTCGGGTGGAGGAGGCGGCGGCGGGGGCGGTGGAGTCCTTTGGGCATCCGCACAAACACTTACGATCAGTGGCGGAGGTCTGGCACATGCGGATGGCGGACAAGGAGGTCCCGGAGCAGGTGCATCTAACGACGGAGGCGGAGGTGGCGGGGGAGGTGGCCAAGTCTGTTTCCGATGCCGAAACTACACGAACTCTGGAACAGTACGCGCGAACGGCGGCGCTGGCGGTGCAGGACACTCGGGTGGAGGTACAGGAACGGTCGGTTCGAATAGCGCGAGTGTTCCGATTACGCTTATCATCCCATAAAGTATGGCGACTGTGCAGGCCGCTGCGTCGTTTTTCGTGAAGGTCTATTCATCGAACGGTTCGACGTTTCGCAGGGTGCTCGACAAGGGCATCCTGCTTTCCGTTCCTAGAATCATCCGCGAGGTCAACAAACCGGCAGGGGAGATCACGCTCGATCTCGCCCTGCCGTGGGATAACTTCGGATACGGTTCGACCGTCAACCTGTTTGATCTCGTGAAGGTGTATGCGGTGAACGTGGCGAATCCCGGCGGGGTGCTCGTCTACCAAGGACACATCATCGAAACCAACTCGAGCTATGATGCCGTGACGAATCATGTCACGCTCCGGCTCTTTCCGATTGATGCGCTCATGGGTAATGCTTTTTGGGTTGGGAGTGGCTATACCGTCTCCTATGCTGGGGCACTCGTGAATACAATCTTTTCGGATGCGATTGACGACCTTACAGCCGTTCATGGATCTTTCTTTACGAAGAACTTAGGCGTTCCTGCTCCATCTATCTCGACGAACTTTGTGCAGAAGACGCATCTTGATGCGCTAAATTTGGCTTTTGCTTTTTTAGACGCGACTTGGTATTGGCGCGTGCGGCCGAACGGGCAAGTCGATCTGCAGCAATATTCCGATTCTACAGCCGTGCACTCACTCGCGCTCGGTAAACACGTCGATTCAATCCAAGCAGGCAAATCCATCTTGGACGTGAAGAATCTTGTGCGGCTTGGGTGGGGTAGCGGTCCGACTTATGCTCTCTATTCCGATGGCACGAGCCAGGCGTCATATGGTCACCGTGATGAGGCGCTGACGGATTCAGGTATTCAGAACAGCGGCTCAGCTGATTCCAAAGGGAACGGGGAAGTAGCACGACTTAAGAATCCATTCACGAAGACGCAAATCACCGTGAACGCGAACTACGCCATCGAGACTATCCTGCCAGGGGACACGGTGAAGATTTCGAACATCACGTCTGGTACGTCATCGATTTTATCAGGGCAGGTGCTGCGGATTCAGCGTGTGGAATACGACGGAAGTCTGGCGGTGCTGCATTTGGCTGATATTGTAGATGTGTTTGGTACCGAATTGTTGGCGTAAAGATTGAATTCAATCAGGAATGTTCGGTTAACTAAAATCTTCAGCACTTAAAACATCTTCGATGCCTTTACTGAAGGGAATTGTCGGTTTCCAACCAAGTAATATTGTTGCCTTTTCGATCGTCGCTCGTGTATGTTCAGCATCTCCTGCCCTTGAAGGCTGATAAATGACCCCTCCTTGTCCGCACATAAGTTCCGCAATAGCAAGAACCGAAACCGATTCACCTGAACCAATATTGATCGCTTCGCCATGACCAACTCTAGGCGATGTCATGGCAAGTAAGTTAGCTTTGGCAATATCGGTCACGTGTACAAAGTCACGAGTCTGCTCACCCGTGCCATGAATCATGAAAGGCTGGCTACGTCGAAGACATCCCAGAAACGCAGCAATGACCGTTGCATATGCCGTATTTTCCTCCATGAGAGGTCCGTAGGCATTAAAGTATCGTAGCGATACCGTTTCGAGAGCGAACAGATCGGCATATTGTTTTAAGATCTGTTCACTCATTAATTTTGACTGCGCGTATGGATTGAGTGGATTCGCAGAATGCGATTCTTCGGTTGGAAGAATTTCTGCATTTCCATATATGGCAGAACTGGAACTAAAAACAATCCGACGTACGCCAGTTTTCCTTGCTGCTTCTAAAATATTTAATGTACCAGCGACATTAACATCGTAGACTTCAACTGGATGTTCAATAGAGTATGAAACTCTTGGGAGCGCAGCCAGATGGAAGATTCCATCCACTGCATCAGTGGCGCGTAGAATAGTTGCACGGTCTCGAATATCGCCTTCAATAAAATCCACACCAGCCGGTATTCTGGAACGCTTGCCGCTTACAAGGTTGTCTATCACGCGAACGGAATGCGCTTGGGCAAGGAGGTGATTGGTGACATGCGAGCCGATATATCCGGCGCCGCCAGTGACGAGAAACTTGGACATGAGCAAAAGATTAGAGGATGGACAAGAAACGTGCAATGCTCTACACTTGGGTTCAATGAACTATGAGAATGAATCCGCCGGAATGGGTGCGAATTTTGATGATAAGCTTTATCGCACTCGCCGGAGACGTGATCGTATTAATTTTTCTTACAAACTTCGCGCATGTATTTTATCTCTTTAGTGCAGCAATCTCATTCGCAGTCGGCCTCGTTATTAATTACTATCTGAGCGTACGGTGGGGATTTTCAAAACGAAAACTTAACAACCCGCGACGCGAACTTTTTGTCTTTTGCTTAATCGGTATTACGGGCGCCTGCATCAACGAGCTGCTGCTTTGGGGATTTACGGGTTTGCTGGGAGGACATGTTCTTTATTCAAAAGCTGCAAGCGTTGCAACGGTTTTCTGGTGGAATTATGGACTTCGTAAGGTACTGCTTTTTTCCTGATATGGCTTTTTCCAAAACTGCAATTATTATCGGAGCCGGTCCCGCAGGCTTAACTGCCGCCTATGAGCTTCTAGAACGTACGGATATTAAACCGATTATTCTTGAGTGTAATCCAAAATACGTTGGTGGAATTTCCAAAACAGTTGAGTATCATGGCAACCGTATTGATATTGGCGGCCACCGATTCTTTTCTAAGTCTGATCGTGTGATGCAATGGTGGCTTTCCATGCTTCCGTTGGAAAAAATAGACGAGAAAGAAATCCGTATCAACTATCAACACAAAATAACAAGCGTCAACGCAGATTCCAAGTCAGTCGATCCTAAGAAAACAGATAAGGTGATGCTCGTTCGTAAGCGTCTGTCCCGCATCTTTTTTCGCAAACAGTTTTTTCCTTATCCAATCACCCTCTCATGGGACACAATTTCGAAGCTTGGTTTTTGGCGCATGACAAAAATTGGGGTGACGTATATCTATCGCCGTCTTTTTCCTATCAAGCCAGAGAAAAATCTGGAAGACTTCTTTTTGAATCGGTTTGGCGACGAACTGTATAAAACATTTTTCAAATCTTACACGGAAAAGGTTTGGGGACTTCCTTGTCGTGAGATTAGTCCCGAGTGGGGTGCTCAGCGGATCAAGGGACTTTCAGTCACAAAAATCATTTTACATTATCTTAAGGGACTTTTGCCTCATCGAGGGTCTTTAGATCAAAAAGACACAGAGACGTCTCTCATCGAACGGTTCTTCTATCCTAAACTTGGTCCCGGTCTCATGTGGGAAACCGTGGCCGATCTTATTCGAGCACGGGGGGGGGAGATACTAATGGGCGAGTGCGTTACTAAACTGGAGGCGGACGGAAACCAAGTCGTCGCAGTAAACACAGAAGGGCCACAAGGAACTAAAACGTATCGCGGGGATTACGTTTTCTCGACCATGGCCATCCGAGAACTTATTGCGGGACTTAAGGCATCCATCCCCGAAGATGTGCGACGAATCGCAAAAGGTTTGCAATATCGGGATTTTATGACAGTCGGGCTTCTTCTGAAGAAGCTCGCTGTTGAGGATTCGGCAGCGCAAGATCGACGTATCACCGACAATTGGATTTATATCCATGATCCGGATGTTCTCGTTGGACGGTTACAGATCTTCAATAATTGGAGCGAATACATGGTTAAAGACCAAACTACTACTTGGGTTGGTATGGAGTATTTCTGCAATGAAGGCGATGGACTTTGGAACAAAAGTGATGAAGACTTGCTTGCACTCGGGAAACACGAGTTGGCAAAGATCGGAATTATCAATGAAGATGACGTTCTCGATGGAACTGTACTACGTGAAAAGAAAGCGTATCCAGCTTATTTTGGAACCTACAACGAATTTGACCGTCTGCGAACATATGTCGATGGATTCGAAAATTTGTTCCTTATCGGCCGCAACGGCATGCATCGATATAATAATCAGGATCATTCCATGCTAACAGCAATGATTGCCGTTGATAATATCGTTGCTGGAATTACGGATAAGCAGAATCTCTGGTCGGTAAATACGGAGCAGGAATACCTTGAAAAAAAATGAATAGATATGCCTGTAACCTTTCGTGCATTCTGGTTATTCATTTCTGTATCAACGGCCGCTATTTTTGTACTGCTCATAATCCATCTTGTTGGGATTTGGCCGTTGTATGTTTCGCGTAGCATTCGCGACCAAGCAGAAGTTGTCATGCTCTCACTTCGTAACTACCAAGGAATAGCAACTTCATTTTTTGATCTCGACTCTCTGCGCTGCGATGCGACATCTTCGTGTCGAATGGTTCTTCAAGAGCAATGGAATTCAATAACAGCACACCAGCCTCTCCAAGAAATCCATATCGTTTGGCAACAAAGCGAGCCATCAAAATATTCGTTAACGTATGATGACCTTAAATAGGCGCCGGTTATTTATATTCATCGGGGTGCTGATTACAGCTGTATACCTCTATTTATTTCTACGCAGCGTATCTTTTGGAGTTCTCGCAACTGACTCAGCGAAGTATGCGTTAAATATTGCCGTACCGCATCCACCATTAGGTCGCTGGCTGATGGTTGCAAGTCAATGGATATTTGGACACACCGATTTCGCGGCGCGTTTGCCAAGTTTTCTTGCTGACGTATTTAGTTTTTGGCTCTTTTTTAAATTGATCCTCAAGCGTGAAAAATATTTGCCGTTGCTTATATTTTTCTTTATTGCAATAAATCCGGCTGTTATTTATTGGATGGGTCAGGGTTATCAAACATCTTTTATTTCCTGCGCGATTGCTTTAATCGCATACGGAGCGGTAAAAGAACCAAGGATTGGCTTTTTTTGGATTTTCGCGGGTTATATGTTCGCCATCTGGACGCAGCTTCAGGGGCTACTGCTTTTCCCTGTTGTTTGCATGTTATTTTGGCAAGCATTGCACGAAAAAACGCTGCAAATACGACGAAATGATACGACTTTGTGGCTATTTATTTTTACAGCCGCTCATAGCGGTCTTGTGATACTGTGGCTACTAACAAATCCACTTTCGATCGCTGATGCATTAAGCCTTGCTCATCGCGTATCATCATCGAGCATGGTGGGTCGTATCATCGAACTGTTTCAAGCAGATTTTGGACGGTTGCTTATAGTCGCACTTATCACGGGGTTACTTTCGTTCATAGCAAAGAAAGAACAAAGATTTCGAAAAGCGACCTTTCTATTGGGTTTGAGCATCTTTTCGATCTATTTCTTCAAAAATCCAGCATCCTATTACACGCCATACGTGTTTGCACTCGCTTCTTGGAGTGTGCTTGAACTGGATCTCCCAAAGAGATGGATGAATTTTTCAATTCTTCTTGTCGTTGTTGCGGTATTCGTCATCGACGTGAGGATCGTGATGCCAAAATTAACCTATACGTCGTCATATTTCAGAATCGAAGATGTAAACGCGTTACAGACAATAGTGTCCAAATATCCAGAAGACAGTATGGCTCTCGGTAATTTTGGATATGAATGGAATTACTTTCTCCAAAAAAGATTCGTTCGATTCACTACAAATAGAGTCATTCAAGATAAAACGCGGGCTGCTTTTGTATTTGTTCCCCAAACGCTCTCTCAAAATGAACTAAACTTTTTATCTATTTTTTCGCACCGATCTCATGTCGGAGCGGTTGATATTTATGAGAGGTAACCAAATGGTCAAAAAACAATTCCCCAAATCTAATTCACCGATCTGCCCGCCATCCGTTGCATATAACAGCTTTATTAGCTACAAAGTTGCATCTTGAGAGACAAAGTAATATAGTGAATATAGTGATATTTTAAATTAAGTATGATCCTCTTTCTTCTCGGTTTTTTATCATTTCCCGTAGTAGGTATTTTTGTGATAGGTCTTCTAGAAGTTACTGGTATCCATAAAATCAGGTTCCATGATGATTGATCTGTTCCATGGGACTCATCAACCTGTCTTGAGGCATCCGTTCTTCTTGCAGGAGGCGAGTGTTTCGTATTACACCGTAATCACAGTGCATACACGTCGCCAAAGGTCTAAATGGAAGAAGACGACGACGCCGAATTAGTTGAGGGTGGAATTTAACCCTCTTTTTTTATGAGTGGATAACCCTACTTGACGGCTTTTCCGTGCTAAGCGACAACTACCACTGCCAGTCATTATTCCTAGCTCCCCACCGGCGAACCGCTTGAGCCTCACGGCGCGTCCTACCTTAATCAGGAGGATGATATTCCAGCAAGCGATCGTTTGGACAGGATCTGCTTTAGGGCATTGCATCTTTTGGTTAGGTGCAATAAGTTCTAAGGTACAGGCTTCACGCATGTAAAAATGCATGGCGTCTGCGATCCGCCCATCCGAAACCGCAAGGACTGGAATCCGAGCGGGAGTAGGGTGGGCGGTTTCATATGCGCGAACCCAAAGGGTTAACGCTCAAAGAAGGTCTTTCGGAGTTTACAGAATGGGGTATGGGTAAGTACTCCTGCAGCACGGTCAGGACGTACACTGACCTCATCGGACGTTTCATCGTGTTTGCCGGCGACAAGCCGCTCGCAGATATCAAGGTGACCGAGATCGCCAAGTATCACGGCTATCTCAAAAACAAGGATTACGCCGACTCGTCCGTCGCGTTCATGATGGTGGCACTTCGCCAGTTCATGAAGTACCTGTTCCTTCGTCACGAAATCACTTGGGACTACCAGCTGGTGTCAGTCCCGAAGTACGTCAGTCGCTCGTATGCGCCGGTAGAAACGGGAGATGCGAGGGCTATGATTGATGGCATCCGGGCCGAGAATTTCCGGAGCCTTAGAGACAAAACAATGCTCTCGTTCCTATATTCGTCGGGAGTCCGCGTCGCCGAGCTCTGTTGCCTTGAAACCAAGGATCTCCATATCCAAGATGGCCATGGCTCGATCATCTCGAAAAAGAACCGCCAGCTCCGTATGGTGTTCTGGGATGACGCGACGGCGCAGCTCATGAAGGAATATTTGCCTCAACGCGAGCTCTGGGCTTCGTCTGATGCCATGTTCATCTCCATGGACCGTAAGAATAGGGGAGGGAAGCTCTCTACGCGCTCCGTACAGCGTCTTGTAGCCGATCTGAGACCCAAGTCAAACATCTCGCCACACTCATTCCGCCATGGCTTAGGCATGCGCGCCGTGAAGTCGGGGATACACCCTCGGTACATTCAAAAGATCCTTGGCCACAAAAATATCAACTCGAGCCAAATCTATCTGGACGTGCATGACGAAGATGTCGTCAAAGCGTACCAAAAGATCGCGGCTTAGAATCCGTATGGGAATTGATTATTTGACCCTTACGGAACGGTAAGGTATATTGTTGACCAAGCAGCGACTAGGGCAGGGGAACCTTCAAAATCGAACATCAGCGGTTTCCACACAATAGGTGGACGAGCCAAAAATCCAGCCACTTCCAAGTGGTTTAAAGATTAGCCTTATGCGTCGCACAATATATGTTATGAGACACATAGGGCATTACTTTTAGCTATTTTAAGGCTTTTTCACGTATTTTAACTATTTCTTACAATTTTCTTCTATCACATAAAACACATAAAATAAAAAGTTTTAAATAAACTTCTTAGTATTTACCTAGTTCATCTGTGTCTTTTTGATAAATGATTTTCTTTTTAAATCAAGATTAGTATTTCTGCACTTTAAATTTATATTTTTAATTATGAGCTATCTCCACCCTTGTCTATATTCATAAAATCAAAGCCTATTCCGCAACCTGCAAAGAGCTCTGTTTCAAGAGGTATCCCAATACCTTGAAAATGCTTACAGGCGATTTTTTGGCTTCCTACTTTATATATAATTTTCCCGGGATGCGAACGTCGATATATTCCTTTGGATTTACCTTAGGTTTTGACTGCCGATATTTATCATAAGTCTCAATTTGAGGATCCAGCGGACTCAAGATATCAACCAACAGATCAATTCCATTTTCCAGGCGGATCCTTAAAGTTCTTGAAAGTGCATCATCAATTTTGATGTATCTAAATTCAAGACCTTCGGATAGTAAAGTTTTGTAGGTATCTAACCATCTTTTAACAGTTTCTTGATCAGCTACTTGATAACCGCTGGTGGCTAATTCTTGCAAATCGCACAAAATCAAAGGCGGATGAGCTGAATCTGAAAAAGATTTATCATTTAACCTAAGACGTAATTCATCTTTGACTTCATCTATAGCTTCACCGGTAACTAAGCCGTTTATATCCACTGTTAATAATTGATCTTTTGAAGCAATTACCACACTCCTCTGACGTTCTTTAACGATGAGTCGTAAAATATTAGGATAGGACTTATCCACAGTTACGTTTTCTACAAAAAGACTTTCGTTTAATTCGGTTTCTAGATCTTTTGTATCAATAAAAAAAATATTTCTACCTTTTATGATAAAATGATCATTTTCATCTAGAATTTTAAACACAGCATCAATCACCTCTCCCCTGCTAATGACTGCTAATTCGTTAACTTCTATTTTTTTAATATCCCAAAATTTGGATACAATCATGAACCAAATAAAGCATACAATAAAACCAATGATTACTAAAAAATATGATAATACTTTATGTTTTTGGGAGTTATTAAATTTAACATTAACGTAATTCCCTGTTCTTATTACCTTCTTACTAAACATATTAATGAACAATCCTCTTAATCATCGGATTAATTCTGGTTATTATCTCATAATTGATTGTTCCAACTTTCCCGGCGATTTCTTCGGCACTTATTTTTTCATTTTTTTGTTTTCCTAGTATCACGACTTCATTTTCCAATTTTAAATCTTTGACCTCCGTAACATCCACTAAACACATATTCATACAGATCCTACCTACGATCTTACATCTGGTTCCGTTGATAAGAACAGAGCCTACACTGGAAAGTTTTCTGTCCAAACCATCCCAATAACCAACTGGTATAACCGCTAATCGCGATTTTCTTGTGGTTTTTTCTGTAAGTCCATAACTCACTGCGGTTCCTTTTTGTACGTTTTTTATTTGAGCTACGATGGTTTTCCAGGTAAGCGCCGGCGTCAATTTCAGGGCGCTATGTTTCTGCCTGGCTACGGCTTGCGTTTCTTTTGATGACCATAAGCCGTACAGCGAGATACCGACGCGCACTAAATTGAAATATGTTTCCGGAAATAAAATGGCCGCGGCACTGCAAGCCGTATGTTTAATCGCGGGTTCCACTCCCAAACCCGACAGGATCTTTAATGCGTCCTTGTATCTTTTTAACTGGGATCTGGCATAAAAATGATCCGTCGTATCTTCTATGTTTGCATAATGCGTATAAGCACCCTCGACTAAAATGTTTTTACAGCTTTTTAGAGACTTCGCCAAATCATGGAGTTCTTGATTTTCTATTCCCTGTCTTGTAGTCCCTGTTTCTATTTTTATATGGACTTTGGCTTTTTTAAGGTTATTTCTATCTTCTTTTAGAAGATTTTTAATCGCCAGGACGGTTTCTTTATTGTAAATACAAAAAGACAGATTATTATTCATACAGTCCGTTAAACGCATCCTTTGTGTGTATCCAAGTATTAAAATCGGCTTTTTTATGCCATTTTTACGCAACTCCAGCCCTTCGTTCACATTATCCACGCCAAACCAATCAACCCGGTTTTCCAGTGTTTTTGCCACTAAAACCAAGCCGTGGCCGTAGGCGTTAGATTTAACAACAGCCATAATCGCGACACTTTTTCCGAGTTGAGAACGAAATTCTTTGACGTTTCGGGCTAGGGCTGATTTAGAAACTTCAATCCAAGTCTTTTCATCTTTTATTGGCATTACCCAATAGTATCAAAACCGCAGTAAGGTACCAATGCGCTGGGAATTTTTATGGTACCGTCAGCCTGTTGGCAATTTTCCAAAATAGCGATAAGGGCGCGCGGCGTTGCAACCACGGTTCCGTTTAAAGTATGGATATATCCCCTGCCTTCATCAGCTGACGACTGCTTAATATTTAAACCACGTGATTGATAATCCAAACAATTCGATGTTGACGTAACTTCACCCCACCCTCCTTTACCCTCGTTTCTGCCACACATCCAAGCCTCAATATCGTAGCGACGATAATCAGAACCGCTCAAATCACCGGAACAACAATCTACCACTCGGTATGGTATGCCGAGACTCTGCCAAAACCTTTCTTCGTGATTTAAGAATTCGATATGTATAGCTTCCGACTGTTCCGGTTTGGCAAAGGCAAACATCTCAACTTTATTGAATTGATGGACGCGATACAGACCATATGATTCGCGTCCGTAAGAACCGGCCTCTGTGCGGAAACAATGCGAAAAAGCTACGTATTTTTTAGGCAGTTCATCGGCCGGTAGAACCTCATTCATGTAGTAACCTAATACCGTAATCTCTGAAGTACCGATAAGTGCCAAATCCTGGCCTTCAATATAATAGACCTGCTGTTCAGGACCTCGCGGTAAAAACCCCTTGCCAATGAGTACTTCCTCCTTGGCTACATCCGGCGTCGTAATAAACGAAAAACCTTCACGCACCATAAAATCTATGGCGTAACGCAAAAGAGCCCAATCCAGCAAAGCGAGTTTATTTTTTAAAAAATAAAATTTAGCGCCGGCGACTTTAGTGCCGCGCGCAAAATCAACCAGATCTAGTTTTTCCACCAGATTAAGATGATCCTTCGGTTCATCCAGTTTATTTATCTCACCAACTTTTTTTATCTCCAAGTTATCTTCATCGGTTTTACCGACCGGCGTATCCGGATGTGTAAGATTAGGCAGGGTTAATAGCGAATTACGCCACTCTACTTCTACGGCTTGTAACTCTTCCTCCTTTGAGGCTACTTCTTCTTTTAAAGCCCTGCCCCTGCTGACCAGCGACTCCTTTTCATTATCCGAAGCGGACTTCATCTTTAAAGCCACCTGGTTGCGCTCGCCACGCAACGCTTCTGTTTCTTTTAATAAAGCGAGACGCTTTTGATCAAGCCTGATCCAGGAATCAACATCTGCCCCAACCTGCCGCTTCTCGCAATTAGCTTTTATATCATCCGCATGCTCGCGTACGTATTTTGGATCCAGCATATTTTTGGCAATTTAAAAATCCTGATGAAATTATATAGGCAATCCGTTTTCTTCGTACTCTGCCTCGGCCAGAGTCTCTTCTTCCTCGCGCATTCCGCGTAGTAACGAGGATTTGAAGGTGTCCGGATAATACGGATGACAGCGTATGATCGATGCGGATAAACCGCGCCGCGCCATTTCTGCATCAAGATTTTCGGTAAACGCCTCCTGGTCATAACCAAGACAGATGATATCCGGCCTTATTTCTTCGAGCACGCGATATTTGTCATCGTGGTATCCGAGTCTTGCATCATCAACCATGGGATGCTCGGACACGGCCAGGAGTCTTTCTTTTTCATTTGTACTCGGTAGATTGCCTTTGACGTCCACCACAGTTGCATCACGGGCTATTATCACTATGATTTCATCGGCTAATTCTTTTGCCTGACGAAAATAATCCTCATGACCTTGATGCAGGCCGTCAAAAGTTCCGAAACAGATGGCGATTTTTTTCATAACTTCAATTTTTAGAAAGTGTGGTTGTCGATATTCTCCGGACGCAGGGTCGGAAAAAGTATTACATCCTTGACGCTTGGTTCGTCAGTCAACATCATGGTTAAACGATCAATACCCATCCCCCATCCTGCCGTAGGCGGCAGACCGTGCTCCAGAGCCTCTATGAAGGACATGTCGATCATATGAGCCTCCTCATCGCCCGATTCACGCAACTCCTGCTGTTTTTTGAATCTGGCGAGCTGGTCTATCGGGTCATTCAATTCAGAATAAGCTTTCAGCAACTCAAGACCTCCGGCCAGAAGCTGAAAACGCTGTACGAATTTCGGATCATCTTCGCAGCGCTTGGCGAGAGGTTCCATCTCCATGGGGTAATCGTAAACAAAAAGAGGCCGGACCTGTGTTTTGCGGACCGTTTCTTTATACAACTCGTCATACAAATTTCCAAGATTGGCTTTGGCATAATCCATCTTTATTCCCATGTCCTTCATGGCTGCTTTAAGCTCATTCTCGCCCACCGTCGTTATATCTATACCGCAAGCATCCTTAACGGCTGATTTGAACTTTTTTCGCGGCCAGGGTGGCGTAAAATCTATTTGCTGATCTCGAAAATAAACAATCGGATTATTGTTATTAACTTTTTTAATCACCTCGTTTAAAAGTTTCTCCGTAAAATCCATTAATCCATGGTAATCCTGAAAAGCCCAATAAAATTCCAAAGACGTAAATTCAGGATTATGTGACCAGTCAATCCCTTCATTCCTGAATTGCCGGCCTATTTCGTATACTTTCTCATAACCGCCTACGATCAACCGTTTTAAATACAACTCCGGCGCGATCCTTAGATACAAATCAATATCCAGCGCGTTGTGATGCGTGATAAACGGCTTGGCCGATGCGCCACCCGGAATCGGTTGCAGAATGGGAGTTTCGACTTCTTCAAAACCTTCGCGGTCAAGAACCTCGCGCAAAGTTCGAATGATCAGACTGCGCTTGCGGAACACTTCTCTGACTTCCGGATTGGCGATCAGATCAAGTTCGCGTTTTCGGTATCTCAACTCGATATCATTTAAACCATGAAATTTATCCGGCAGCGGCAACAACGCCTTATCAAGAATCTTCCATTCGGTGACGGTCAAAGTCTTCTCACCGGTTTTGGTTTGAAACAGCGTACCGGTTGCCTCGATAAAATCCGCGGGATCGATCAGATCGTGAAAAAATTCGAACTGTTTATCATCAAGATTATCCTGCTTGAAAAGCAGCTGGATTTTTCCGCTTGAATCTTTCAGGTCGGCAAATGACAATCCGCCATGTCCCCTGGTCGTCATGATCCTGCCGCATAAAGTTATCTTTTTTTGTTGCTTTTGCCACTCGTCGAACTTGTTTACAGCTTCGCCAATATTCGCGGTTCTTTTGACCGTACTCGGGTAGCTATTCGTACCGGATTTTTGCAGCGCGTCCAATTTTTCGCGCCGGACAGCGGCTTCATCATTCATATATCATCTGCGTGCGAGGGTATACGCTTGTTATCATATCGTCAATCTAAAAGGTCAAGAGCTCCCCTGCTAGTTAAACGCTCAGGAGGGTTAAAATGATTTCGGTTCAGCTGATGGAGATAATTTTATAAGCCGTCGCGCCAGCCGGAGTTTCTACCGTGACTGTTTCATCGACGCCATGACCTATAAATGCGTTTCCCATGGGAGACTCGTTGGAGATCAATCCTGCAACCGGATCCGCCTCGTTACTACCGACGATTTTATAAGATTTGCGCTTGCCATCATGCTCTATTTCCACAGTCGAACCAATATGAACCACGCCACCGGTTGTACCTTCCGGAATAATAGAAACATTTTTCAGCATGTCTTCGAGTTCCATGACGCGCCCCTCCAAAAAAGCCATGTCATTCTTTGCTTCATGATATTCAGCGTTCTCCGAAAGATCGCCCAGAGCTTTGGCGGAATCGATTTTGTCGGCCAGCTCACGGCGCCTGACGGATTTTAAATACTTCAATTCAGCCTTGAGCTTCTCAAGACCCTCACTGCTGATATATGTGATTTTGTCGGCCATATTTATAACCTTGAAAACGCGCATCTATTCCAGACTACGCGCTTAGTGTTTATTAAATCAATGTAAATCATACCAATCAGGATGTCAAACTGAATTATTTGCAAGTAAGTTGCGCAGACTTTGCTTACTAAATTGAACCACGTAACTTCGTTCGGGACTCATGTTTAAATCTTGACTAAAGAGTAAAAATAAGTTAAATAATATTGTTCAAACCCAGAAAAGTTTGAACGAAATTAAGGAGATACTATGGCGACGCTGAAAGACGTTTACGATTTATCTGCTCATTTCCTAACCAGTATCAAGCTTTACGGAGCGACTACTGAGTTTACCAAAAAGCTCCATGGGCTCATAAGGGCCGTCGGCGACGCCGTCATGGAGGAGCAGGGTCTCGATGACCCGGAGCTTGCCCACAAGCTATCCAAAGAAACCGTTCTAGGTCAAAAGGCACTGTCTGCCCTGGAGGAAATGAGGGCATTGCTTATCGATATACACGACCCTCGACGCTAGCCTCCTTCGTACGATGACCTGTTCGCATTTCGCAAACAGGTTCTTTTTTTTAATTTTCCCGCTCAGATATTTCCCAAATATAATAATATTTTTTCGGGTCATGTACCCCGATATCATTTATTCTATAAAAATCCAAACCTGTCTCATTTTCATAATACCCCTGCATTTCCCAAACAACCGGCATAAGTTCCCGATAAAAATGCCCCCATTCTATTGCCTGATCTTTTACATCCACGGCCGCATCTCCCCAGGAATCGGCTCCGCCTTTCCACCAAAAATGAGCCAGGGGTTTGGGTAACTGAAATACCAGCAATAAATCCCGTTCGCCAATATCTCCGCCAAATCCGTATTCTTCCAATAACGATTTTGCGCTTTCCCTGTCGGCTATTACAAAAGTAGGAAGGATGAATTCTTTTTCCAATAGATAGTCAACGATTTTTTGAGATATCTGGCGACGTTCCTTTCTATATTGCTCCAGAAGGGACAAAAAAGTCTTTTTATAATCTTCGGATAAGTTGGTACAAAATGCCCGGGTTTTTTCGAGGCATCTTTTTATCTCGGAGGCAGGCTCTTCTTCGGATATCAATTCTTTCGTGTTAGGAGAAAATTGTCCTATTTCCCGTTTAATATCATCAAATGTTTTTTTATCCCAAATATCCTCCGGATTTTGCAGACCTTCCAACCGCCTCATTTTTTCAAATTGATTTGGATTTGTAAATCGCATAACTAGGTTATCTTAAAGTTTACACGAGTTGATATTCACGGTAAATGAATACATGGGAAGTTATTTCCTGTAACTCATAGCCCAGGTCTCTAAAATCTTTTTAGCAACCGGAACCGCGACAGAGGAACCTTCTACTCCCTCTTCCAGTAAAACCGTAACCACGATTTCGGGTTTTTCGTATGGCGCAAAACAGGTAAACCAGGCGTGGTTGGGTTTATCGTTTCGCCATTGTGCGGTACCGGTTTTTCCGGCAACCGGGACGGATAAAGAAGCCAATGCCCTGCCTGACCCGTAGGTCACAGTTTCCCTCATTCCCGCTCTGACCACGTTAAGATTGGTTTGATTTATTTTTAAATCCGTCTCATCATTCGGATCTTGAACATAGTTCAAACTCACATGCGGCACAAACAGCTCGCCGCCGTTTGCGACCGCAGATGTAAACCCGGCCACCTGAAGCGGTGTAACCAAAAGATCGCCCTGGCCTATGGAAAGGTTATAAGTATCACCGATATACCATCTTTCGTGTTTAACGTTCTCCTTCCATTCCCTGCTTGGCACAAAACCCGCGGATTCCCCGGGCAGATCAATGCCGGATTTTTTTCCTAAACCGAATTTCATGAACCATGCTGACAAGCGATCGACTCCCAATCCGATAAAAGAATCGTAACCTCCCCCGATGTAGTAAAAAAACGTATTAACCGACCAGGCGATGGCGCTTCTGACGTTTATCCGACCGTGTCCGCCGACTTTCCAGTCCGGAAAAAATGAATTTCCGATATAGATGCCGCCTGTTGACAGCACAGTGGTATCAGACTTAATTACACCTTCCTCCAAAGCGGCTGTAGCGATAACCGGCTTAACGGCGGAACCGGACGGATACATGCCCGCCCAGGCTCTGGGTAAAAGCGGGCGTTCCTCGTTTGTAATAAGTTCATTGTAAAGCGTCGAAGAAACGGTGCCGGAAAAAATATTATCGTCATATGACGGCCAGGAGACCAGCGCTAAAATCGAACCGTCGCGCGGGTCCATTATGACAACCGCGCCGCGTTTCAGATCAGATTTATCCATTTCTTGTTTTAACGCGTCTTCGGCAACCTTTTGCAATCCAATATCAATCGAAAGCTCAAGGTCCCGCCCATCTTCGGCCGCATTCTCTCCGAGCTTGGATGTAATATTATTATGGGCATCAACTTCGTAAGTTCGATCGCCATGCCTGCCTCGCAAAATATTTTCATAAGAAGATTCAACACCGGTTTTGCCGATTAAATCGGTCTGCAGATACTCGGCCTTCTTTTCTTTATATTCTTCAGGAAACAAGGGGCCCACGTAACCTAAAATATGCGACAAGCTTTGTATATCTTTAGAAAGCGTATAACGCCGCTTACTGCCTGTTACAACCTGGACCGACGGATCATTTCCGATTAACACCTGGACCGCAATCGCACTTTCATACGAGATGTCTCGTTTCAAAAGTATATTCTGGGTCGGATCGGACGCCGATTCTATAACCCGGTAAATGTCGGACAAAGTCATATTTACTTCACGGCCGATATTAACGAGCAGCTCATCGCGCCTGTCCGCATCTTTCGGCAAATACCACGGTATGACATGTAAATCGAATGATGGCACGTTATCAGCCAAAACTATGCCGTTTCTGTCTTTGATGATCCCCCGTTTAGCCAAAAGAAGTTCCTGTCTAAGCCGATTACGCTCCGCGAGCTGACGATAACTATCCCCCTGAACGGCCTGCATCCAAAAAGCTCTGGCAAGAAGAACACTGACGGCTAATAGTATTGCCGATAAAATAATCAGGTAGCGCCTTTTGGGTAAAGCCGGACCTAAAAACACAGGACGACCGCTTAAGCTATTGAGCTCATCTTCATATAAAATTTCATGATGAAATTGGTTCTTTTCATTCGAACCAACCTCCAAATCCAATCCCTTTGAATCCCAGCCGAAAAGCGATCGATTTTCTGGTTGATCAGCCATATGCCTTAGGCGCTTTAAAAAAAGAACGCATAGCAAGGAAACGTTTAAATACAAAATTACCAAAAAAGAAAATCAGGCATAATAGAGCAACGTCAAACAAAAAAATCGGCCATACGGCAAACAAATCCGACAATAAGAAACCTGGCGCGGATCCGAATAAACTCCGCAGCGACTCAATGGCCGCAACCCAGAACCAGTTAAATAATCGGGCAAAAGAATCCAAAACAAGAGAGGAATAAAGCGATTGGTTGGTAAGCACGCGTTCCGCTATAAACTTAAGCGCAAAAACAAGAAGTGGTAATTCCATAAAAATAAACAAACTCCCTTCGAGACTGTAAAAATCACGCGTTATTCCGGCCGCTAAAGCGAATATATAAGATTCCCTGACCCTGTCCGTTATGATTAAAAAAACGATTATTAAAATTAAAGGATGAAAATAAAAAAACGGCGGCGTTAAAAAGGTCATGGCCGTTGATTCATACAATCCAAAAAGCAAACCCATGATCGCAAAAAAAATGATCCGTTTGATATTCATAAAAATCATTCGACCGGGCGAAGCGCGGTGGGACGTAAAACCAACACCATATCGAGCTGGTCAACTCTGGCCAACGGTTCTAGAGTGGCTGTTTTGAAAGGATCAGTTGGTTTACCGTCTACTTTATTGACCAGAGCGACCGTTAAATTCGCCGGGACTTTTTCTTCAGTGCCAGCGGTGACGATTACGTCATCGGTTTTCAGAGGCAGAGTCTGCGGGATGAAGGTCAAACGCGCAACATTGTTACCGTTTCCCTGCACCATACCGATAAGTTCCTTGGCACCGACTAAAGATACGGCCAGACGGCTGCGTTCATCAGACACCAGGAGCACAGTGGAAGTGCGTTCGTTGAGCGAAATAATTTTCCCGACGAAAATACCGTTTTCAGCAATAACCGGCATACCTAATTCAAGACCGTCTTTCGACCCTCGATCAATCAGAATCGTAGCGACCCTGGGTTCCGTGGACCTGGCAATGACGCGCGCACCGACATGGTCGTATTCAGAATTACTGATGAAAGCCGCAACTTTTCGAAGCGACCTGTTCTCTTCTTCCAGGGCACGCAACTTTACATAATCAACCGTAATAATCGATAAACGTGATTCCAGCTCTTTTATTCGTTCCTGCATTACGGCCGGATTTTCATTTTTATCATTGCCGCTTCCGACCTCGTAACCGATTGCCGCCAGTGCTCTGGCTACGGGTAAAGTCATCCATCTGAACGCGTTTTCTACGGGTCTCAATGATCCGGAAAAATACAAAATCGTAAAGACAGCCATAGCCAGAGCCATGGCATAAGCGATATTCATCTTCCTCCGCATATATTTATTTCATCCTATCAGTCGCCGGTAACGCAACTTCCATCAATAATTTTGGATTCTCTAGAAGCATACCGGCGCCGCGAACCACGGCCGTAAGCGCATCATCAGCGACCTTGACGGATAAACCCGTACCTTCCGTGATAGCCTGATCTATGCCGCGCAAAAGAGCTCCGCCTCCGCACATAATAATACCCCGGCGATAAATATCAGCCACGAGTTCCGGCGGCGTCACTTCGAGAATTGACTTGATATTCTCCACAATCGCCTTTATGGATCTTGAAATAGCTTCCCTGACCTGTGAATCATTGATTAGGATTTCGCGCGGCAAACCCGAAAGCAGATCACGTCCCCTGAGCGGAACCTCTATCCTTTCGGTCAGTGCGATTGCTGACCCTGCGGAAATTTTTACTTCTTCGGCGACCCTCTCACCGACCAAGAGATTAAAAACGTCACGAGCGTATTGAATAATATTTTTATTCAACTCATCTCCGGCGATTGGAATAGACTTTGCCGTCACTACGCCATTTAAAGATATAACGGCAATTTCAGTTGTCCCACCTCCTAAATCAATAACAATATTTCCGACAGCATCCGATATTGGCATGCCGATGCCTATCGAAGCCGCCAGCGGTTCTTCTACCACAAAAACCTCACGCGCTCCGGCTGACATGACCGCATCAGCCACGGCTTTGCGTTCGACTTCCGTGACATCAAGCGGTACGCCGATTACTACCCTGGGTCGAGGTATCAGGGCTGAACTTTCCCGATGAATTTTTTCTATGAAATATCGTAGCATTTTTTCGGTAACTTCAAAGTCTGCAATGATTCCGCGTTGTAACGGTCTGGTAACCAGGATATGCGGCGGCGTTTTGCCGATCATGGCTCGCGCTTCCTCGCCCACGGCCAAAATTTGATTATTGCGCGTATTAACCGCGACAACCGATGGCTCTTGAATAACAACACCTTTCCCTTTAACAAAAACCAGGGTATTGGCGGTGCCCAAATCTATTCCAAGATCCTTTGAAAATCTACCAAAGATTGATGATAACATAAGCCAGTTATCGCCATCTTACGCTTTATGTGCTTGATTCCGCAAGAGGTAAAACATTCTTAACCGCGTCTTGACTCATGTACCATTAAAAATACATATTCGATAGCGCAAGCGACTACGATGAATACCAGAATTATCCACCAGAAAAGCAGGTTACTCGCTGACAATGCCAATGATCCAACGGCTATGGCCGATAATAAAACGGCATGCCTGAAAGAAGTCTTTACCTGTCTGCTCATGATATCGGCCTGAGGTTTAAGTAAAACGCGATAAGACAAACCCAGTAACGTCAACGTACCGATCAGGCCGGTCGCGAGAGTGAAATAAAAAAGCAGAAGAGCAGCCAGACCAGATTCTTCCGGATTCACGGCCATGACTATCAATACCCAAAACAACCAGGCGATAATCGTGGAAGTAATCATTAAAATAACAAATGCCCTAAAACTCATTAGAGGTTATTTTACACCATTTTGAAAAAATCAGATATGTGACCCCCCGCCATCAGAACCCCTTACTTACAACAATAATTGATTTTACTGTTTGATTTCCTAGTTTGCGATTAATCTCGTTCTTGATCCTGACTCCTTCCACATTAAATTGCTGCTGAGCTGAAGGCGCAATTGATTGAATTCGTAATTTCCCCTCGCGAAAAGAAACGGGAGACAAGAAAGACGCCTTATCATCACCCCATAAATTCTGCATAACAACGGTAAATGCATCAAAAACCTGGGCTATTTGCAGTTCTTTTGAAAAAGCAAAGCCGCCGGATGAGCGGCTGATGATTTTTCGAAGTGGTTCGAAACTCATAACTTCTTACTTTCACAGATACCACGAAAGTCGCAGTAACGACATACAAATATTGATGGCGACGGTGAGAACGAGGATCGTAAAATATCATCCATTTTTGACTTCATTTCCTCCACGAACTTTTCTCTGGCATCACCTTGCAGAAGCTCGACTTCGGCCTCCTTGCCACTACGTACATATATATAAGCCAGTTTTTTAACGGACAGCCCCATATTCTCCATTGCCATTTGATACAACCAAAGCTGATGTTTATCGGAAGAATTCATGTCTTCCGACGTTTTAGGCTCCCCTGTTTTATAATCGTATATCGCTATCCCGCCGCCTTGTACTTCATCAATCCTATCAATAGCTCCTTTTAATGAATGCTCACCCAGCCTCCATTCAAAAGGCCGCTCTAAAAATTTTGGTTCCGGCGGATCAGCCTGCCATGCTTCGATTATGGATTTTACGGCAGATCTTCCTTCGGCTTTAAACTTGTCATGATCCTCCCGCGACTTATACCACTCATCTATCCATCGATCTTCAAAAATTTGAAGTGCCTCTTCCAAGCCCACTCTAAATTCATCCTTCTGAAAACTGCTTGTCTCAGGACTGCTGAACAAATCAGCTTGCATGGCGCGGCCCCTTTCCATATGTCTCGCCAGGATATCGTGTAAAACCAAGTGCATGGTTTGCCCGAAACTTTTTTGGAATGACCCAAATACCGGAATTTTATAAACATGGGCAAATTTATATTGCTTCGGGCATTTGTCGAAAGCCGCTAATTGGGTAAAAGAGAAGCGCCTTTTAAGCGGGAAGTAAATAAATTCTTTTTCCCGATCCTCGGTTTTAAGAGGCGTTTTTAATATAAAAGCCTGGTCAGAATTTTCCTTCCCTTTTGGAATTTCCAATCCCGTTTCACTTAAAAAAACCGAGGGTTTCTTTTTTCTTGTCCCGCCGTAATGATCGGCTCCGGTAGCAGTGACGCTATGTTTAGCGCGAGTAAGAGCCACGTAAAACAAACGACGCTCTTCTTCCAGATGCGCATTACCCAAAGTCAGCCTCTCATTGACCAGTCCGTCCGGCAGAGGAATAGCTTCGCCGCGCGGGCGGGTCGGAAAGCGCTGGTCCACCATTGATACGAGAAAAACGTGTTTAAATTCAAGTCCTTTCGAAGCATGGACTGTCATTATTTTTACGAGCTCAGGCCCGGCATCAGGATCAAAATGCAATGCACCGTCCTCCCCGCTCTCGATTTCTTCGCTAAGATCTTCTAAAAAACCACGGAGCGTCGGTCCATGACTAACGGCCTCGTACCTTTGAATACGATTAGCAAACGAATTGAGTAAATTAATATTTTCAATTTTTTCACGTTCAGAAAATTTCATGACATGACTCAAAATGCCGGCTCTATCCAAACACATCTGTAAAATTTTAAGCGGACGATCCCTTTTAGCCGCTTCGGCGAGCGACTCCACATGATGCCGAAGATTTTCCGAACGCTTAACCGCAAATTCATCCAGACCCGGAATTATCCGCGGCTTCTTTACAGCTTCCCAGAGTAGCAGGCCTTTTCGCGTTGAGTACTGAAGAAAAGCGGCGATATCGCTTGTCGGAAAAGAAAAACATGGCGAACTAATAACCCGCCAAGCCACGGATGGCTCCATAGAACCATCGATAAGTTTTAAAAAAGAAATGATATCAAGGATAAGCGGTTCGGAATATAAACCGGTCAAAGCATAAAAACGAAAAGGAATTCCATATCGTTCTAAGGCGGCAACGAAAGGCGCGGCACCATCATTAGATCTGGATAAGACTGCAATGTCATTCCACGATAAATCCGGTTCCGAATCTTTAAGTTCTTTGATACGACCGGCTACCGCATCGGCTTCTTCTTCAAGCGTCTTAAACCACAAGAGTTCCACTTTTCCACCCTGGCCTTGATGGCTTTTGAGTTGTTTTGAAATACCCTGATCCTTTAATTGCACCTCCAGGCGATTGGGATCGTTTTTTGTAATAAATGAATACGCAGCATCCAAAATCTCCTGATGCGAACGATAATTATGCGTTAAAACTACGGTTGTCACATCCAAAAAATCATCGCGAAACTGCAGAATATTGGCGAGTGAAGCTCCGCGAAATTTATATATCGCTTGATCATCATCACCAACGACAGTCAGATTCCGATGTCCGCCGGATAAAAGTTTTATCAATTCGTATTGGGCCCAATTCGTATCCTGGAATTCATCGACCAAAATACACTTGAATTGTTCCTGAAGTTCTTTGAGGACGCGCGGCCTTTCGCGCAATAGCCGCAGAGCCTCTAAAATCAAATCGCCGAAATCCATAGTGCCTTCCTGCCTCATGATACGCTCATAAGCTACGTAACAATCGGCCAGCTCTTTGAGTCTGGCGCGCTCTCCGGTTACGAATTCAGCATCGCCATCCAAAGCCGCGTTTTCAGCAAACTCCAAATAATCCAAACTTGTTACGCCTTCATCTTTGGCGCGGGAAAAATGCTTTAGAAGCTCATTTAAAAATTTTGTAGGATTGCCAAGCGGCCGATAATAGTCGAGCGGCAATTCGTTGAGTCTTTTTCGCAACAGTAGCCAGGCATCAGTCTCGTTCAAGACTCGAAATTTATTCGGCAGACCTATTTCAAGCGCATACTTCTCAAGAATGCGTTGGCAAAAACCGTGAAAAGTAGAGATCCAAAAATCATAAGTCCCGATGGGCATGAGTTCCAGTATCCGGTCTTCCATCTCGCCCGCGGCTTTTTCGGTAAAAGTAAGGGCTAGGATGTTATCGGGAGTGAGCGATGAACGTTCATCTTTCGCTGTTTCTTGTGTTTCTTTTTTACTGCCCAGTAACCAAATGAAGCGGCGGGTTAAAACCGTGGTTTTACCCGTTCCGGCACCGGCTACAATTAAAAGCGGACCGTTTCGGTGGGTTACGGCTTTAAGTTGAGCCTCATTAAGGCCCGACAATAAATCCTCAGCCATTAAGCGATCTCCTCAAAGCCAAGATCGCCATCATCTAAAAATTTAGCAATAACCATGGCTATCAGTAGATCGGGGTATTTCTGTTTGATGGCTTCGGCCGCGGCCTTGAGATCAGTCACATGTTTAGCATGTTCTTCTTCCGGCGTAGCAAAAGCTCTGGCTCCGCCATAAGCACCGCAATCAAGATGGTTCATTAAAATAATTTTTTTAATGTGATGCAGGTCATGCGACAAGCCGACTTGTTTTAATACAAATTGCGTATCGAATACGTCTCCCGGGTTGGAGATATTTTTGGCTGCGCCGGCGACAGAAACCAGATCGCAATCACCGGTCAAGCCCATATCTTCCATATATTTTTTAATACCCTTAATTAATCTGAAATCCATACAATGGACCAGTAATGTGTTGCATTGTGACATATATTTGTCGTGGAACTTTAACGCAAAAAAAAAGCGATGCACAAGGATCAAACCCCACCCTCCCCGATTATTTTTCTGATCCTGGTCATGAGTTCCAGATAGAACCGTAAATTCGCCAGAGTCACCAGGCGGTGAGCCAGGACTTCCTGGACCGTAAAGAGATGCCTGACGTAACCAAGCGAATAACGCGACAGCTCCTCTGCTACGGCATCGCCTTCGATATTTTTCACAAGAAGCTCTTTGGATGTTTTGAGATTTTCATTGGTAACGTGAATGGTTTCGTAAAAGTCAGGACGGCTTAAATCGTCGTGCACGAAACGATATAAAAGTCCGTGGCGGGCGTTTCGGGTCGGCAAAACACAATCAAGCATATCCACTCCCCTTTTTACGTATTCCACAATCTCATGCGGCTTGGCTCCGCCCATAAAATAACGAGGTTTATCGGCTGGGAGTTCCCGGTCCAAAAGCGACACAATCCGGCAGGCATCTTCAAACGGTTCGCCGACCGATAATCCGCCGATGGCATATCCATTAAAACCCACGGCGCGAAGTTTTTGCGCATGATCAACTCTGATTTCATCATCTATAGCACCTTGGACAATACCAAAAAGCTGGGCGCCTGGATTGTTGGATGCTTCGATTCCTTTTTCAAACTCGATCCTGGACCGCTCGGCCCAGCGCGTAGTGAGAGCCACGGATTCCATGAGTTTTTGCCGCGACATATCCGGCGGCGCGCATTCGTCCAGAACCATGGCAATGTCGCTACCCAGAGTCTGTTGAATCTGGATCGAGAGTTCGGGCGTCAGCAAATGGCGCGAACCGTCGATATGCGAAGCGAAGGTCGCGCCATCTTCGGTCAGCTCACGCATCTTGGCCAATGAAAAAACCTGGTAGCCTCCTGAATCAGTCAGTAGCGCTCCGGACCAGGACATGAAATTATGCAATCCGCCGAACTCCTTTATCACTTCCATACCGGGACGAAGATAAAGATGGTAAGTATTCGAGAGCAGGATGGGACTCTTTAAACGCTCGACATCATAGGTCGAGATTGTTTTGACCGCGGCCCTGGTGGCGATGGGCATGAAAAAAGGCGTCGGGAGATCGCCATGCGGCGTTTTTAAAACGCCCAAACGCGCTTTGGATTTTTTACTTCGCGAGATCAGCGAGAAGCTGTTTTTTTCCAACGGCATGATTCACGTTTTACTGGAGTTCTTCCTTTTTCTCTTTGAGAAAAGAAAACCATTCCTCAAGGATGGTTAAGAGTATCTTATACGGGGTTTCCAAAATGAAGTCAAAAAAGAATAAAAACACGTTAAGCCTGGAAATACCCTGCGAAAGCATCTGCCCGGAACGGAGGATAGGGAGCGAAAAAAAATCCATGAGCACTGACCTGAAAGAATCTTTGTCTTCGATCACCACATATTCCCGCGCGTTCTGCCGCAGGCGAAAAGCGAAGAAGCTGACGACGCACAGGAAAAATACGAAAATGCCGGCCGAAACAAAAGTGAACCTGAATTTAATAAGCAGATAGCCGATGGTGCCGAAAATTAAAAAGAACATTACGGCATAAAAAATTTTCAAAACGACTCTGGCGAACCAGCTTTTTTTGCGCGGCAGGCGGATGTCGCGCGGCGGAACGCCACCCGTGGATAAAAGTTTTTTTACGTTTTGCTGCAAACGTACCGTATTATTTTTACCGGGTACTGAAATGAAGAGCCAGACAAAAAACATTAGTACGGGTGGAAAAAGCAGATTAACCACCAGGGCCGGCACAGCTATCTCTTCATACAACCACGTCTCGACCGGGATCTCGATAGCCAGGGCTAAAAGCATCTTGGTTAAAAATAAGTAGATGATGGCGCGGACGGCTCCGCGACGAAGTTTTGCCTTGGCCTGCTTATAATTCCGCTCCGCCATGCGGGCGATCATGACATCCAGCAGTTCCGGTTTTTCAAAAAGAAGCGAGGCTTCTTCCGGCTTATCCAAAATTGCGGCGCAAAGCAGGTTCAAAGCAACCGCCCACGGCCTGACAGTACGAAAAAATTTTTGCGAAAGAGGATGAGTGAGACTCAACCTTATTCTTCGTTCAACACCGATCAGGCGTTCGGCTACGGGTTTGGGACTGTCCAACCAATCGTCCGGCCTCATCCATTCGGACATGTAAGCTCGTAAAAGCTTGAAACCCAAAATATCGTCATCCGCCTTGATTAGCGCCCTAGAACAAGCCACGTACACTTGCAAACGCACATCAGATTCTTCCATAGGAAATTCCTGAACCTTGATTTTGCCGGCAAGCCTTTCATAAAGAAACGTTACCAATGCTTTATCGCGCGAATTATCAACAAGAATATCTTCGATCTCCACGGTCACGATACGTAAAAGCCAGGACATATGCCCACCCGAACCCAGCCGGCACTTTTCCATGGTCTGGTATTTTTTAACGGTGATGGCGGTTTTGGTTATCAGGTCTTCCGATAATTCGCCGTTCGGCAGATAACACGCCCCGATCAGCTCGCGGACAAGATTTTTGGCGATTATTTCCGGATCGCTTTCCAAAATAAGCTGACGTTTAAGGATGCGGGAAATAGCTGCTTTCCGCAATAAATGCTCATCTTTATAATCAACTGCGTTTCGTATTTTTTCGTAGAGTACCGCAAACCTGCTAACCGCAGCATGAACCATGATTCTCGAACCTTCCGGTACTTCTACCGGTTTAGGAGGCTCCAGGGCTTTGACGAGTTCTCCCGCCAACCCCCTTGATATATCGCTCATATTTATTTAATACGCTACCCTACTTTGCTAAAACTAACCAGACATAGACATGGTCGCTCACTACATCCTTTTCTCCGCAAACCATGAGCGCCCGACAACCTGATGTTTTCCGTAGAGAAGCAGGTGTTTTGAAAATCTATCTCAGCGCCTCAAAAATCTGTTCTTCGGTAAATCCCCATTGCTTCAACTTATTGAATATCTTGATGTTGATAACCTTATGCAGAATTGTACGGTATATTTCATCCCGTTCTGCGGATGCTTTACGAGGACATGACCGCCTTTACCTCGATTCGTTTCAACTTGAAGGCCGAGCTTACGGCAGGCACGGATCCAATCGCCTTGCTTAACGTCGGCCAGACTCTCACTAGACATACACTCTCTGCTCCAATTTGAGCGGTTCATCTGATCCTTTCATTAATTTGTCATTACAAAGCTGGGGAGGTATTTCAAAATAAGTAAACACCGCATCCTTGATCGTTTTGTTTATATTATCCTTATTCGTCCCCCCGGTAATGATCCCATCTACATTCACAGACTCAGCCGCCCATGACCCATCAGCAAAAACTTCAATCTCGAATTGAATCGAGCCAAGCCTGTGTATTGCTTCACGCATAGCTTTCACTCGCGGGTCATTTTCTTCGTGGAAGTTGAACCCGACGCGGCGCAGTGCCTGAGCTAATTTATATACAACTTTGGTCATAATCTTTGGAAGGATATTTATAACCTGAATAACATTCCTGAATAACATTCCTAGTCAATCACTTATAGATGCTATTATATTAACATACCTGTAACCCTGAACACGATACTGTTTCTGTGAACTGATAAAGTGCAATATCGGGAAGATATAACTATTTCTTATTTTTGCAGAGAAAATAAATGCTCAACTCCGAGCAAGATTAGATACTCCCCGACTTTTCGCCACGGGGTGAGTTGTCATTATCAATTTTTACGACAGGGAATTACTTTCCAGCTCGAAATTGTTGCAGTCGCTTCTCCAAAGATTCCAATGCATCAAATGCGACTTTGTCCTTGTTAGGATCAAATAATCGTTTTACAGCTTCAGGATCGACAAGGAGCGTACTTCCTAATTCCGCTATATATTCGCGCGAACCGTCCCACGGATGGCCTGCATGAGTAGGAATATCCATCCGATGGCTCAAACGAAATTTATCCAAAACGGAATCGCTGTAAACATCGCCCATCATTTGAAGATATTCCCGTTCCATCCCCGCATCCACGAAACCCTTATTCTCCCAGCGTTCACATGCCTCATGCCCGATACCTTGGGCATTTACCGCCTCTGTCACGCGTGAATGACCGATGATTTCTGCCGAGGCGTAAACCGAGTTCTGCGTCCAACCATCACCTTTTTTCCCTTCCATAATCAAATCAACGTACATTACCGGCTCCTTCCCAAACGCAGCATTTATTTTCGTAAGCGTTTCCGCCATCTTTTCCAGTCGATCGCCATGCGAAGCGACAAACTTCTCAAAATCACCTCGAGGAATCAGCGCTCCAAAGACGATGCCGCTTTTTGAAACCCATGCTCTTCCCCGCAGATCAATAGCTACACTGTCTTGGTAGGACGGATCGATCGTCAACCGCGTAGAGATAAGATCGCGCTCCAACCATATGCGCTTTTCTGCCGGCCAATTCTTGATATTCTTACTGATTATATCCAGTGCGCTTCGACCCACATCCGCACCAATCAATCCGGCAAGCTCGATAGCCGAATTCAAAACAAGCATGGATTCGCTAGCTACGATCCTTTCCAGAACTTCCGTAGCCAATTTGTCTGCATTCTTCATCTGTTGACCATACCGCAACATCGAAAGCGCCACGCGAGCACGCACTATATCGGGCATCTCCGGAGTGCGCATGATTCTCATCAATCTGTCACCACCTATTTTCCCCATCCTCGCAAGCGTATCGATAGCAGTATCATTTATGAAACGTGTATCTGCACATTCATTGAGTATTTGATCAAGCTTTCTAGCAGCCACCTCTGCGTCATCCGCCTCTGCCATTACCTTAATACTTAAGATGAGCCGCTTGATAGCGAGCAACTGCGCGGCACGCTCGCTATCCATCGGTTCGTCATCCCACTTTGCATCTCGTATTCCGGAAATTTGAAACAGGTTAATGCGGTTGTTGTTGTCCGATAGCCATTCCTCTGCGGCACTCGATGACTGCTCCCGCCATGACACAAGAGCGGCATCCATGTTAGCCATGACGGTTTCTGTGCTCCGTGTCTGTAGAATATCCATTAAATCCTTACGATATACTCGCAGACGTTCCACGGCGGATTTCTGTGTATCTTTTTCTTCTTCGACCCTACTCCCGTATTTCATATGTGAAATACCTTTTTCAAATTCGATCATATGTCGGAATCAGTTTAATCCGGTTTCGTCTACCTGAACAGTCCACAGTTCAGACATGAACATCTAAAGCTTGAAGCAGCGGTTATTCGCTGATATCATTTCAAATATCTTTTATTTATGGAAATTCCGTGGGCTGTAATAATATCCTTTGCGGTAGTTGCCTTCGCTTTTTTAATCAAACATCTGGTCGGCGAAATCGTGGAGGAAGAAAATACTTTTTTAGGTATTATAGTCGTTTTTATGTTTGTTTACGCAACCGCAGCTTTAGCGATTAACTATTTCAATCCTTCAATCTCAATTGATAATTCCGTTGTTTCATCGGATGTTATTTCTTCTTTATGAACGTCGAAAATTATAATCACTAGTTCTTGAATATCCATGTTCGGACTGACTCAAAATGAAATACAAAAGCTAAGCGCTTTAAATACGCCGCGTAAAATTCAGGATTTTATCGATGGCCTTGTTCCTAATTATGAAATCGACGGCATCAGTTGCAAGTCGCCCAGAATGTCGCTCAAACATGGCACCGTGCATTGCATGGAAGGCGCTCTGCTCTCGGCTCTGGCTTTCAGGGTCAACGGTGAAAGGCCGCTTATCGTTGATCTGACAACTACCCAAGCCGATCAGGATCATGTCATCACTGTTTTCAAGATGCACGGAGCGTGGGGAGCAATCTCCAAAAGCAACCATGCGATCTTGAGATATCGTGAACCCGTATACCGGACTATCCGCGAGCTGGTTTTATCTTTTTTTCATGAGTATACGAATGACGACGGAAGAAAAACGCTCCGTTCATATACCAGGCCCATTGATCTCACGCGTTTCGATCATCTGGGCTGGATGACTTCTGAAGACGACGTCTGGTACATTCCGGAATATATCGCAAATAGTCCGCATATCTCAATATTATCAAAACCGCAAATCAGTACCCTGCGGAGAGCTGACGACATAGAACGCAAAGCAGGCCAGTTGGTCCAGTGGAAAATCAAATAAATTATTTTTTGAGCTTTACGTCGCGGGCAATCAAAAAACCGTCCTGCTTGATTTTTGGATAATTTAAAATAACGCTCTTATATCCCGGATGACTGATAAAAACGCGATAGTTGCCGGGATGCACAATAAAGGCATAACGGCCTTTAGCGGAAGAGCTTAGCGTTTCTAAAACTTTATTGAATCTGGCGTCCAGAATCCTGACCACCGCACGAGTTACTGGTCGTCCTGTTTCGGCATCGCGAATAGTACCGAAAGGTGCGGGCGGCGGCCGGAAACTCGTCAAACGCCGGACATAAATACAAACAAAAATCGCAAAAACACTCCAAGAGATCCAGGTATTAAGCAGATATGCGGCTCCGATTGAAAGGAGCGGGGAGATCAGCACCAACGCGTATTGGGTTTTTCGACCAAGTTTCAATCCCTTTTTGAAAGCCGCAGACTTTGCCGACGGACCAACCGGATCAATCGGAATATTTTTCGTGATCGCGCCGAAATCATGGATTATGATGTGCTGCGTGGGCAGGAGATTGTCGTAGAGCGAACTCCTTTGTGTCTTGTTCAAGTAGATCGAGGGAAATATAAAACCTTCTTTGATAAGATCGATGTAATATTCCCCGCGCGGCGCAATCAGCCTATACCTCCCCTCTTTATCGGTCACGGCTGTTCTTATGACCTGGCCGTGAAGATCGCGCAACCTTACCGAAACAAGCGACTCCGGTTCGCCACTAAGACTGTTAAATACCGTGCCGAATCCGCCGCGTCTTTTTTTGAAAACCAAAAAATACGGCCTGGTTGCATAAAGCAACGCTGATACACAGATTAAATTAGCGAGCTCGCCGGATAAATTCATTATTTTTTAGCTTTCAAACCCAGGCCGGCAACCACGGATAAAATCAAATACATAAAGAAACCGTAAACACAGGCTGGAAATCCTAATATTGATCCAGGAGCGCCGGGCACAGGACAATCGGCCGTGCAGGTTCCCCAAATTTCCTGATAAGAAAGCGTGCCGGAAAAAGCAACACCGAACAGACTTATGCCAAGAATAATTTGCAAAGCTGATTTTTTTGTCATAAAAAGAGATTTATATTTATATCTCAAGCGCCGCTAAAGCTCCTTCGGCGACTGCTTCGGTCACGCGCCGTGCTTCTTTTGCATCACCGACCACGTAAACTTTTTTGACCAAGTCCTTCAAGCTGTTGGCAATTCCGTCGTTTGGTTTTGAACCAAGACAAAGCACCACGGTATCGGCGGAAAGCGATGCTTTTTTATTTTTCGGTCCGATCACATTGACCTGTTTGGTATCGAACGATGTTACTTTAGTTCCGGTCAGAACCCTGACCTTCAACTTCCCTAAACGTCCCAAAAGCAGATACCGGTCATCGCTCGGCGCAACCGCCGCTATGGAATCCAAAGCTTCTACGATTGTCACCGGGTGTTTCTTGAGCGCTAAAAATTCCGCAACCTGCGCGCCCATACAGCCGCCGCCCACGATAACCACGCGGCCGCTTACCCCGACCCTACCTTCCAGCACGTCACGAGCCATGACCACATTATCCAAAAACACACCGGAGATGCCCGGCCGGATTGATGAGGAACCGACCGCGACAATGGCCGCGTCATACTCCCCCTTCTTGATCATGTCGGGCATAAAAGTCTTATTCAAATAAATTTTTACGCCCAGTCTTTTTACTTCTGCTGTCGAATATTTCAAAAATTCAAGCCAGTCCGATCGTAGCGGCAATATTCCGGCTTCGATCACCTGCCCGCCGAGCTTGGAAGACATCTCAAAAAGATCGACCTTGTGCCCCCGATCGGCTGCGACTTTGGCGGCTGAAAGACCCGCCGGACCTCCGCCGATAACTAAAACCTTCTTTTTCGATTTATTTTTTTTGGCAAACAGGATCTCGCGCGATGTAGCCGGATTAACCGTACATTGAACATCCTGGCCGGCAAAAAGTCTGCTGATGCAACCCTGGTTACAGGCAATGCATCTGTTTATTTCGTTGATTTTGCCTTGTTTCAATTTTATCGGATAATCGGGATCAGCTAAAAGCGTGCGGCCGATAGCTATGAAATCTGCTTTATGTTCGCGCAGAATTTTTTCGGATAATTTTGGATCCCTTATTTTAGCTACGGCAATAACGGGAATATTCACTACTTTTTTTACGCCTGCTGAAAGCGGCAATAACGGCGCATCAGGTATAGCCATAGGCGGAATCATCTTGCCCTGAACATACGACGCGTAATTGCCGGCAGTTATATGCAAGGCATCGACGCCTTCTTTTTCCATTTCTTTGGCGATCTTTTTTGTATCTTCAAGCCTTAAACCACCGCTAACCAGTTCGTCGCCGGATAATCGCAAAACAATCGGATAATCTTTACCCACCGCTTTACGAACCGAGGTGTAGACTTCGCGCAAGAATCTCATTCTATTTTCCAATGTTCCGCCGTATTCATCATGACGCTTGTTGGAAAAAGGTGAAAGAAACTGCGTAATAAGATAGCCATGGGCGCCGTGGATTTCCACGAAATCCAAACCCGCTTTCTTCGCGCGCCTGGCGGCTCTGGCAAAGTTCCCGATGATTTTTTGGATTTCTTTTTTAGACAGTTCATGCGGTTTTTCGCCGACCGTGGGATCCGGGATGGGCGATGGCGCTACCGGTTTTAGGCCCGTGGTCTTTGACGAGGTTTGGCGCCCGGCATGATAGAGCTGGACGCCAATTTTCGCGCCGTGCTTATGCGTAGCAGCCGCCAGCTTTTTAAAACCCGGGATGGCGGCGTCAGACTGAATGCCGAGCTGATTCGGAAAACCCTTAGCTTCGGGGCTGATGTAGCTGGCCTCCAAGATCATCATGCCCACTCCGCCCTTGGCGATGCTTTCGATGTGCGCCAGATACCGCGACGTGACCAGGCCTTTCAAATCCGCATAATCACGAACCATAGGCGGCATGACAAAGCGGTTCTTAAGCTTCATCTTACCGATCTTGCCCGGCGTAAAAAGTAATGAAAAAGGCATATGAAAAAATTCTGCTGATGACAGCTTTAAGGGATTAAAAATAAATTGCTCCCGCTAGTATACTAAATGCTCGCAGTTTTGACGAAACCGGGGGTTGAATGTTCTTCGGTCTTGTCAATCCACCGCACCGCGACCAGACTTGAGTTTCAAGTCCTCAGTTCCGAGTCCTCAGTTTTAAGACCAAACGCCAAACTCGAAACGAGTTAAAAAGTATTTTTCTAACTGAGGACTCGGAACTGAGGACTATTAAACGATCACCTCAACCCCTCTGGCTTTTAAGGCGTTGATGTCAGCGAGCAGGTAGGAATCATTGAGATTGAAACGGTTAACTCTTAAATCTATGTTTTTTAAGTTTGGAAAATTTTTCGTTTCGGCTAACACATGAAGGCCTTTGGGGTCTAATTCATTTGAGAATAAACCTAAATGAGTTAGTTGTCGTAGGTTGGGAGAAGCGGCTAGGGCACGGACGCCTTCGAGACCAACATCATTGGAGTCCAAATTCAAACTAGTGAGTTGTCGTAGGTTGGGAGAGTTAGCTAGAGCTTGAGCGCCTTTGGGACCGATATTATTGCTACTCAAATCCAAGTTAGTGAGTTGTAGTAAGTTGGGAGAATTAACTAGAACACGGGTGCCTTCGGGACCTATAACATTGCCGTATAGATTCAAACTAGCGAGCCGTCGAAGATAGGGGGAGTCGGCTAGGGCGCGAGCGCCTTTGGGGCCTAGACTATTGTTTGCCAAATCCAAACTAGTAAGTTGTCGCAAATTGGGAGAGTCGGCTAGGGCGCGAGCGCCTTTGGAGCCCATATGAACGCCTCCCAAATCTAAGCAAGTAAGTTGTCGTAAGATGGGAGAATCAGCTAGAGCATGGATATCATCAACGTATAATGAACTCCCAAGAAAATCTAAGCTTGTATTGACTATTAAAAATGGAGCGATCCGAGGAAGGATATTCTGTAGCCGTGCAAACTTAGATTTTCTTAAGCCTACTTTCTCAATAAAACCGCGGTCGCAATTTTTAATCTTCATATAACACAATTTTCCAAGATCAAATCCCTCGACTTCTAATTCTAAGTCGAGATCCTCTTTCGCACGAACAACATACTCTTCCAGTTCTTTCTTTCTATCCCCTTTTGCATTTTTTGCTTCAACTATCGCGTTATGAAGCTTGGCTTGCATGCCTAACAATGAATCCGGTTCATGGTCGAGGATGGCATCTGATAAAACCTGCAAGTCTTCAGGCGTAAGATTATTCAGGTCCACAGTCACCTCGCCTTGTTCGCCTTGGCGATAAGTCACCAGGTTCTTTGGTTTTTCGGGTATAGCCTCCGGCTTTTCTGCGGGAGGTCGGAATATATCGAAAGGATTCTCGGACATAGGATAACTGGAGAGTAGTATAACTTTTCTTGATGGGTTTGTATATTTTTTTCGAATAAGACAAAAAACGTCATTCTGAGTGAAGGCCTATCCAAAAAATTAAATGTGGCCGAGTCGAATGGATCTTCCGATTGAATAGTATTAGAACTTAAATTAAAACACCTCGCCATGTGTTTCAATATGAAGATCCCTCGTCGCTCCGACTTCCCTCGGGATGACATTATTAATAACTCACCTCCTTGATCCTGTAATGACCGGAAATCGGCGCGGGCCAGTCGAGTAAATAATCATCCTCGACTACTCCCCGGCCGTAGTTATGGATCA
The DNA here is from genome assembly GCA_043818395.1 of Patescibacteria group bacterium. Taxonomy (GTDB): domain Bacteria; phylum Patescibacteriota; class Patescibacteriia; order 2-12-FULL-60-25; family 2-12-FULL-60-25; genus JBDRFZ01. The sequence continues at coordinate 2,515 of JBDRFZ010000026.1, read as the reverse complement.
GGAATTGAATCTTGACCGCCGCGTTTTTTGCGTCTCGTTTTGTTTTATTGGAGACGATAGCGATATGCCAAAGGCTGCCCGGTATCTGATCGAATGTCACGATATCGCCGGGCTGCCAAAGGCTTTGCTTAAAGCAATCGCCCGTCGTACAGGTTGAAAGTTTTTCCGCGTTACGATCTAGAAACGTTTTAACATTGACCACGTGGCGGAAGTTGATATTCGGATCAGACGGCTGCGGATAGCGTTCTGGATATTTTTCCATGTCCTGGTCAATCTTTGCTTTAAGATCGTATCCGTTTTCCCTTAATGCGACCTCGATCACGTCAGTGCAAGCGCCGCTTCCTGAAGGCGGGTATGCACCTTGGTAGTACCCCGTATCATATCTGGTCACGACGCCGATTTGTTTACGCGCAGAATCAACGAACGGGGTGCTGTTTGCATATCCGACTTCTTGATCCAAATAAGAAGAATTGCGTAAAACCGTTTTATCGACCTGCGCACAACCGGAAATTATGGTTGCAAAAAACAAGAGCCAAAAAAATAAATTGTTCCGTAACAGATTGACTGGGGATTTTGTTGGAACTTTTGTCATTACGAGGAGTCCGACGACGCTTATCCACCTATAGCGAAAAGCAATCTCTGCATCCGACCGAAGCAGAGCTTACCGCGCCTCGTCGAACTCCGCTCATAATGACAATAGAAGGCGGTCTATTAATGCTCTGCCACCTCTGCGGCATCAGCCTCGGCCTTAGTTTTATGAATCGTGCCTTCCGGATGATTCGGTGGTGCGTAAACAGTGTAAAGCTTTAGTGGTTCATCTGGTGATGTATTCAGAATATTATGGTTAGCGCCCGCTGGAACCACAACCGCACTGCCGTCTTTCAGTTCGAATTCCTCACCATCAATCACAGCTTTACCTGTGCCTTTTTCCACACGGATGAATTGATCAACCGTGTGATGCACTTCCATACCGATTTCTTCGTTAGGTAAAAGTGACATCACTACCAACTGGGAATACGGACCCGTAAAAAGAACTTCACGAAAATATTGGTTATCGAGTGTTTTTTGCTCGAGATCTTCATAAAAACCGCTCATAATTTTAAAATTTATGGAATTAAATCATTTACATTTTAAACCCCGGGCAAGATAAAGGGAATGCCACATCCTAGGGATGTAATCCGGAAATAGTATTGTCCGCTTTAGAGGAAATAGAAATGTCCGGTCCCGATACCATGTCGGGATATGGAACAAAGCTATTTCCCTATGTCGAAGAAGCATTTGAATATCCACGATATCCTTGGCCGCGTAATGCGCAAAGAGGTTACGCGAGTCAAAGCCGCGAACCTCCTCGGAGTCACGGATCGGACCATCCGAAGAAAGCTCGACCGTCTGGAACGGGAGGGCCCGGCTTCACTGGTTCATGGACTCGTCGGAAAAACGGGCAACCGCCATCTTCCGAAGCCGGAGGAGAAACGCATCGCCGATCTTCTCAAAGAAAGGTATCCGGACTTTGGTCCGGAGTTCGCTACGGAGAAGCTCCGTGAGATCCATGGAATTGATCGCGACCCCAAAACAATCCGCCGCATCCAGATCGCAGAAGGCCTCTGGGATCCAAAGTCCCGAAAAGCCCTGGAAGTCCACCGCTCCTGGAGACTGCGTCGCGAGAATCTTGGCGAACTTCTGCAGTTCGACGGTAGCTACGAGTGGTGGCTCGAAGACCGGTATCCCACGAAGCTCTGCCTCCTGGCCGCCATCGACGATGCGGCGGGAACGATTCTCCACGCCTCCTTCGCCCCCCATGAAGGAGTTTTGCCCGTCATGGGCTTCTGGAGAGAGTATGCCAATATCCACGGCCTTCCCAAGGCCGTCTACCTCGACCGCTTCAGCACCTATTCCATGAACGTGAAGGACGCCAAAGAGAATCAGGACACGGCGACGCAATTCGAACGGGCCTGCAACGAACTGGGCGTGGAAGTGATTCATGCGCATTCGCCACAGGCCAAGGGACGAGTGGAACGCCTGTTCCGTACCTTGCAGGACCGGCTCGTGAAGGAGCTACGGCTGGCGGGAGTTTCGACGCCGGAGGAAGCCGATCGATTCCTTCAGAAAGTTTTCATCCCGCGCTTCAACGAACGCTTCGGGAGAAGCCCGGCGAAACCCGCCGACCTCCATCGGAAACTCTCGGAACGGGAACTCTCCGGGCTACTACGCATCCTCTGCCGGCGCGAAGTCCGAACGCTCCGGAATGATTTCACGATTCCGTTCCGGTATACGTGGTACCAGATCCTGCCGACTCCGAGGCTGGCTCTGCGCCCCAAAGACATGGTCATTATCCATGAACTGCCGGATGAGTCCCTCCGCTTCACCATTCGGGGCAAGGACGTGCTCTACAGGGAGATCATGGAACGGAGGACTTGGGCGTCGGAACCGCAACGGAGAACCCTTATGCCAACAACCTAACAAACCGGACATTTCTATTTCCCGCAGAACCGGACATTTCTATTTCCTGTTTACA
>JBDRFZ010000025.1:0-22765 GCA_043818395.1 Patescibacteria group bacterium | reverse complement strand
GGTCAGCACCGCAATCGACTAAGCCTCGAGCCGACCATCCCTGGCGGCAGAGGTTCCATGCCGATGCCCAAAAAGCCGCCTCTTAAAAAGGGACATTCTAACTTCCCTAGAAAGAGGACATTCTAACTTCCGTTTGACAGTGTAGGTGAAAAAATTGACTTTGGAGGTTTTTTTGGTTACCTTTGGCGCACACTGGATAAGGAGGGGTGACAGAGTGGTCGAATGTGCCGGACTCGAAATCCGGTGTAGCCGAAAGGTTACCGTGGGTTCGAATCCCACCCCCTCCGCCAAGTTTTACATTCCTTTTGATTATGGAAGAGCCGTATTTGCTGACTGACGACGAGATAAAAGCACTCCGTTTGAAATCGGAGTGTTTTTTTATATCCATTTTTATATAAAGTTCGCCGCTTCAATGATATACTGTTTTATTATTATGAACCTGGACTTATGCGGATAGAACCAAAATTAAATGTTTTCGCAAACGGACTGAAGTACCTCACGCTTCCCGTCCCGGAAAGTGAGATGACCACGATTTTTTTCGGCATTCCCACCGGGGCGCGTCATGAATCGCCGAAAAAGCGCGGGATCGCGCATTTCATCGAGCATTTATTTTTTAAGGGCTGCCGGCGTTACCCCAGTCCCATAGCCTTGAACGAAGCGGTGGCGACGCTTGGAGGATCTTTTAACGGTGCTACGACCGAAGAATATACCTATTTCACTATTGAAGTACCGAACAATTTTGCAGTAGACGCCGTTGATCTTGCGTACGAGGTATTGTTCTATCCGCGCATTCTGAAAGAGGAATTGACTCGTGAACGAAAAGTCGTCTTTGACGAATTATTAGAGTCCCGCATGGATGAAGCCTGCCATGTTGAGATTCTTTTCGACAACCTCATGTACGAAAACCAGCCGCTAGGGTGGGATGTCAATGGCACGTTTTCCACTATGCACGCGCTGACGCGGAGCGACATCATGAGATTTTTTAAACAGTGGTATGGCGTGAATAACATGACGATCATCGTCGTGGGGGGCGCTTCATTTAGCGCGGTTACGAAGCGGATCGCCAAACGATTCGGGTCCATAAAACCGATTCAATTGCCAAAATTTCAACCATACCGGCGGACTGGAACCGGCCCGCACGTCCGACACATCCACAGCGACATTCCATTGACGTATTTTATGGTCGGCGTTCCAACTGTTCCCTTGCGTTCGCCTCTGGTCGAAACACAAAAACTTCTCGATCAAGTGTATGGCGGTTCCGGTTATTCACGCTTGTACTCCCGTATTCGCGATCAGGAGGGATTGAGTTACGAACTCTCCATCTCGTCGGATATGTATAGCGACGCCGGACATACGGCTGTATTCGTCGCAGCAAAAACCCGTGAGGCTCAAAAAACGCTCGCGCACATTGTCGAGGAATGCGCCGGATTAGTGTCTTGTCCTGTTTCGGCGAAGGAACTGCGGCTCGCAAAAGCCGTTCTGGCCAGCGAAATCATTTCAATCTCCGAAGATCCCGTCAGTTTAGCTGTTCATTATTTTACGTATCTGAATTTCGTCGGCATGCTCCGTCGTCCGGAAGAAATCGAAGCGTCCATGCAAGCGGTTACGCTTACCGCGATTCGGGCATTCGCGAAGCGTCTCTTTGACCGGCCGGAGTATTGCCTGGCAAGCATCGGAGCGAAGCCATTAAAACTGCCAACAGCAAAATATGGTTGAATTTGATATAATGTTAAAATTATACGGTAGCGATTGTCGCCGTGTATTTCGAAAGGAGGTGATAATATGAGAAAAGAATCCAGAAAGAGTACCAGGAAGGGTACCCGCATCCAAAAGAAAGCTCGAAAAAGAGTCAGTAAGAAGAGAGCATAAAAAATGCGGCAAAAAAAGTCCAAACGCGACGTCGATTTTTTTATGTTGAACGGAAAATGGTGTCGATGCGCGTTTGGACTTTTTACTTCGGAGCATTGCCTGGAATAACTGAAAACAAGGCATGACAATAGCGTGCCATGTGATCAGAGTCCGCAGTGATTCGAAGTAAAAAAATATCATGAGAAGCACGCTAATCAACGTCAGACAGTGGTTCCGCATCGAAGAATCCGAACGATCGTGGCTCTTGATGCTCTCCGGAGGTGTTTTTTTTCTGTCCGGCGCCAATGTTTTTCTGTGGAGTTTGTTGCAATCCATGCTCGTCAAACGGTCCGGCGTCGAATTCCTTCCCTATTTTTATATTTTCAGTTCTGTTTCGCTTGTTATCGGCGGATGGATAAGTATGAAATGGCTGCGGCGATGGAGGTCCCTGGAACAAAGTTTGTTGTTCGCATTTACGGCTTTTTTTGGCGTTCTCATTCTGGCTCTGGGCCAGCAATTTTTTTCCGTCCGTTCCGGCCCGATTCCGATGTTCGTGTTCGTGGCCTTTGGGCTTTTGGTTAATGGCGTAGCCATGGTCGGCGCGCTGGACAAGCTATACATCATGGCGGCCGAACTGTTCAATATCGAACAGCTGCAACGTATGCAACCGTTACTCGAGAGCATCATGGCCGTGAGTACGTTCATTGCCGGACTGGTTCTCGGCATCCTTGCCGAGAAGGTGAGTTCCACGACGCTGTTTTTATTAGTGGTAGTCGCAGTGGCGGTTACCGCACCATTTTACGCGGCGCTTCGAAAAGAAATGGGCAAGCAGGAACCGTCCGCGTCATTCATTGAGGCCGAACAAAAGAACAGAAAGAGCCTGCACGGGAGAGGTCTTTCCAAATATTTTCAGAATCCCCGCACACTTCGTTTTCTCTATGCCTTGGGATTCATCGTCGGGCTCTCCATGATCTTCTCTAGGATCTTCGGTTATCAGTTCATCGTTGCCGCGGACGTGCAATACACTTCTGAGGGGGAATTAAACTCGTTCATCGGATGGTATACCGCCCTCTTGAGTCTGAGTTCCCTGGTTTTCATTAATAGTATCCAGCGAGTTCTTATTAAACGCTACGGGATGACGATAAACATGTTCGTGCCGCCGCTCGTGGTCATGACCGGCGTGATTGCCACGATCATCGTTCCAGCCTTTCCGGTGGTTATTCTCTCTGTCTATTACCGGGATATCGCCATCCAGCTCCAACAAGCCGCCTACTACATCATGCTGGGAGGCATGAGCGACTATCAGAGAAATCAAGCATGGTCGTGGTTGAATGGTAAGATGACGATGATCGGAGGTCTGGTGGGAAGCGCTGTAGTAGCCGGCCTGACAATATTTTACCGACATGGCAGTGCGGAGAACATCATACGCATCTTAGGATCGTTCGCCCTCTTCTTCCTGTTGATTCGCCTGTTTTTTACGGTGCGGTTGCGTAGATCATATCCTTCGGTTTTGCTTAACAGCTTACAGCAAGGCGATATCAAGACGCGATTACGAGCGATGGAAACCATGGCCGAATTCCGTTTCATGAAAGATCACCACCTGGGTGCGATCCTGGATGTCATCCGCGACGAAGTCGAACCGACGGCGCTCCGAATCGCCTCCCTCCGAACTGTCGCCGCCATCGAGGATGCTTCGATTCTCAGGGTCGTGAGCCGCTTGCTTAATCATCGGTCTCCCGAATTACGGATCGAAGCCATCAGGACCCTCAAATCTTTCCGTTACCTTCCGGAGCAGTTGCGCGAAAGCGGTTTTTCACGGTTCGTGATGATCGCGAAGCTGCATGACGTTTTTCGCAAAGAAAGAAATTCGCCTGAAACGGTCAACGAAATCCTTGAAGCGCTTATCGTCTTGCGCGATCCGGATATCATCCCGCTTATCGTTTCCTGTCTGCAGGATCAGAAGCCGGAAATCCGCCACGGCGCCCTGCATAGTCTGCGTCAGTTCAATGACCCGGCCATCATCGATTACGTCAAGCCGTTTCTTTCTGATGCGAACCTCGACTTGCGCGCCCAGGCCGTGGCGGCCGTATGGCAATTTCCATGGGAACGGGAATCGTCACTGGAAAATAACATCGATGATCTGCTTCGCGCCCCTGCCGAGTCCGAAAAATATCGACAAGGTCTGTATCTGATCGGAGTCTTGCATCTGAAGGACCGGCGCGAGATCCCCGTCAAGGCATTGCAATCAAAAAAGAATAACATTCGCCTGACGGCCGCCGGCAGTCTCCTTAAGCTCGGGGATGAATCAGGGGTGGCGGAAATTGAGCGGACGCTCCGTCAAGGTACGGCAGAAGAGACGCACGAAATCCAACGTCTGGAATTCCATCGGGATGTTCCATTGTTGCAGCAGCGTCGCATCCGCTCGCTCGTTCATAAATACCATCTGCATTACCCTGCCAATCTGCCTGTCAGCGAGCCGTTGCGCGTACGGATGATCGACATTCCGAAGGCCTGCCTCATCTCACTCCTAGCCTATTATCAGGCCCCGGAATCCATGGAAGACCGACGGAAGATCGAATCCGCCCTGACCGAAACGAAACTGCCTTCAGTCCGCGGGAAAGCCGTACTCATGCGAATGGATTCACCGTGGCGTGAAATGGCCAGTGTCGCTCTGCTCGCTAAAGGCATCCAGACTAGTTCGGTTGACGCGGCGGCGCACGTTGAGGCCGGCACAATCATTATCGGTAACGCCGGCGATCCGGATTTGCCGGATGGTGCGTTTACGCTCGGTGAGATTACAAAAGTGTCTGATCGGCAAATCATGAAGCAGCATTATGCTCCATCGGAACTCATATCCGTAATTTGCAAGTTCCGCCCGGAGCTTTTTCCACCCGTTCGTATCCCAGGAAATCGGCTTCGATCGAAAGAGAAATTAAAAAGTTAATTTTGTTTTGGTCAAATTAAAGCCGCGAAAATCCAGAATAAAATCGCCAGGTCGTTTTTGAAGTAAGGTACATCAACTAATCCCTGGATCAAGATGGCGATAAGGGGAAGGATAAAAAGTGAACGGTGAACTGTGAGCGATGAGGCGGGCTTAAGAGAAAGACGAAACCAGGTGATGATGATGAGAGCAAAGGCCAGAATGCCGAGCAGGCCGGTTTCACTCCAAAGATTTAAAATAATATTATGCGGATATTGGAAAATTTCTATAAATGTTGCTTTGTGATATGGCTTTATAACTTCGGGATAAGCGCCAAGACCGGCGCCAAAGATCGGGCGATCTTTTAGCATGTTCCAGGATTCATTCCAAATAATGAGCCGCACTTTACCTGACCAGTCTTGAAAGGACAGGTTGTGAATTATAGGAGTCCTTAAAGTAGGTATTAGTAAAATCGTAATGACGGTGATGCCGGTCGCGATTAAAGTTAAGAAACGGGTGCGTTTTTTCCAAATTAGTGTTACAAAAACAGCGGTCAGAATGGCCAAAGTTCCACCTACGCTTTTAGCGAGGAGCGTGGCAATCAGGCCAGCCGCAAAACCGATCCAAGATAGACGAAGGTCTTTTGCTGATACAGCGTCTTTTTTCACAAATGCGGCAGTACCGAAACACAAAGCGGCGATCGGGGCTGCGAAAAGGGAGAGCGCATTAGGAAAAGGAAAAGGTCCGGTGGCGCGGCGTTTCAGAATTTCTACGTCCCAGGGATGAGGAATTCCGATATTGGTCACAAATTGGAAAATAGCCCAGACCGCGACAATCGTCATTATTATGACTAGCGAACGCACTAGTACACGTCGGTCTTCTTCGTGTCTTAAGGTCGCTTTAAGCAGGATGAAATAGAGCAAAGGCTCGAGGACATAGGCGCGCCAGAGTCCGAGCGCCGCGATATGATTCGGAGCTACAAAAATCGAAAGGACGGTCACCGCCACCCAAAATAGAACAGGTACGAACCATGGTTTAATTTTTTTTAAACCCGAAAGCCAAACGGTTTTTCCTTGAGCTATGGTAACTCCGAGGAGCATGGCCAAAAGAGTTAGTTCCAAGAGCGTGGTAGGGAATGGGCCGATGTTTCCTCGTAGTACATAGGTTGGGAGAAGAATGGGAAACCAAAGAACGGCGTTAGTCGGTTTTTTCCAGGCGAATAAGCCCCAGGCCAGGGAGACAAAAATTAAAATAATGGTCATTTGTTTTTACGTTACATCCGCCGTAGGCGTGCCGCGACGGAAAGCGAGGAGTTCTTTGAGAGTTTCTTTGGAGAGCGCACCGGTTGCAAGAATGAGAATCGGATAAATAACAGCGCCGGCTAAAATCGGAATGGGGAGCCAGAGATTTTTAATTGGCTGGATTAGCAACCCCATGGCCACGGCAGCCAGGATGCTTTTGAATATCGGTGACCAGAGCAAGGATGTTTTTGCGATCTTGAGAGAAATTAAAGTTGCGCCCAAGGCCACGCAGGCTTCGGAGAATACAGTCAGCCAAGCCGCAGCCCACATGCCATATTGCGGAATGAATAAAATATAACCGACTACGGTTACGACGGAGGTTGCGATGTAAACCGGCATCATTTTTAATTGTGCATCCAGAGCAACGATTACATGTGAAGAAACTGTGCCGAAATAAATGATAGCCACGGCAAAAATCAGGATTTTAAGAATATCGCCGGAAAGAGCAAAGTCACTACCTGCAATCATGATCATGACCTGTCGCCCCAAAACAAGCGAGCCGGCAACCATGGGCGCGACGAGCATGGCCATGGCCACATAAGAATGCTTGAGTAAAAGATTAAACCGATGGAAATTTTTAGTGGCCCAGGAATTAGCTAAGAGCGGCAAGACAACACCCGTATACATAAAAGGCAGTGAGACCAGAATTTCTAAAACGCGGTAAGCGGCACCGTATATACCGACTTCGCTATATGGCCTGACCCAAGAGAGGATCAAAGTATCTGATTTGAAATACAAAAGATTAAAAATAATTGATAAGCCGATGGGCCAAGATCTTCGTAAAAGTACGCGCCAGAATTTTACGTCCCAATTCCAACTGAAAGAAGCATAGCGTTTGGCAACCAGCGTGTTTATGGCAAAATTAACAAACCCGCCCAGTGAAACGAAAATAACTATTCTGGTCAGACCCCATCCCATATTTCGGGCAATAAGGAGTCCGAATAAAAGTACCAAGCGGCCGGCGACTTCGGAAATAGCCACGATGTGCATCTTTAAAAATCTTTGCTGGACGCCGATAACAATCTGATTTAAAGCCGTAAAGAAAAACGAACCCATGATGGCGAACAGCACTATTTGATGCAAAGGATTTTTATAAAAAATCAGGCCAAGAAAAGGGGCTGAGCCAATTAAAATAGCTGCAGTCACAACGCGCAAAGTGAAGGTGGCGCTGACGGCGCGTTTTTCATAATCACGATCTCCTTGTTTTTCACCCAGCATCTGAACGAGCATGATGTTCAAACCAAGATCCAGCATGATGGCAAATACCTGGAAATAAGCGCTGGCTGCAGAATAAATACCAAAACCATCCTGCCCCAGATATCGGGTCATCATGCCGATAATAATGACTCCTAAAGTAGTAGAAACTATTTTTCCTATGATTTGTACGCCTGTATTCCAGGCAATTACTCGAGCCGTGCTCATGCAGGCAATTCTTACACGAAATATGCGCTTAATAAAGGGTTGGGATGACTACTTAGCAAAAAAATGTTATGTTGGTTAACAAGAGACGGATTAAACGGTAAATTATTCTGGAGGTAAAATAAATGTTTATGAAAAAACAAACTTTTCGCAAAAGGCTGGTTTGCTGGCCCGTTATCGCATCCATGATTTTTGGAGGTTTGATTCCGAATGTCGGCGTAGAAGCTGCAACTCAGACTTATGCGGCGCAAGTGGTCGCTTCGCGGGTTATTTTAGGCCCCGGACAAATAAAGCAGATAACATTGAAATTTAAAAACGTAGGTACCGAGACCTGGATCGGCTCTAAAACAAAAACAGCGGTTTATTTATACGGCAATTCATCTATATTAGGTCATGCTTCCTGGCTTAAGGATGATCTGCCGGCCATAATCGCTCAACCCTCGGTTAAACCGGGGCAAGTTGCTTCGGCGAGTTTTTTGATCACAGCACCAAAGACACCGGGTACATATAATGAAAGATTTTTATTATCATACGGTCCTAATCAATGGATTAAAGGTTCGGTTGTGCCGATTAGCTTTGTCGTGCAAGCTGCATCTTTGATGTCGGTTACACCCGTGATTTCAAATGTCGTAACAGCACCTCAAACATCAAATGAATCTTCGGGCGAATGGAGTGGCGTATTGGTCGATAGTGGAGGTATTGAATGGCAGGTGGAGTCCGGCGGTCAGGTTAAAGCGGCTTTGGCTTTTAAAAATACAGGGACCAGGACCTGGATAAAAGACGGGAAGAGTTATGTTTCTTTGTATACGGGGAAAGGTGACAGGATAAGTGCCTTTAAAGATCCGTCATGGAGCAACCAATTTCAAGCGGTTTTAATGACTGAAACAAGCGTTAAACCAGGTCAGATCGGACATTTTACTTTGATTTTAAAAGCTCCGGAGCAAACTGGTAGTTTTCATGAATCTTTTCAATTAGCGGCCGAAGACACGGCCTGGATTCAGGGAGCGGTGGTGACTTTGCCCATCCGTGTAATCGCTAGCCGGGAAATGATAGCGAATGGCATAGGAGAAGACGCCGTCTCGTCCGTTGGCGCGCAAAGCAGTGTTTATAAAGCAACGCTTTTATTAAAATCAACCAACAACATAACCTTATCAGGCAACGGACGATTAGCTCTGACTTACGGATTTAAAAATACAGGTTCGGTCGCTTGGGGATCAATGGCCGTGCAGTTTGTTTCAGTGGAACCGGCTTTGACGGGCACGCTTTCTAGCGTACGTGATGAGTCATGGTTGTCGACTATAGAAGCCGCTAGATCTAATAAAACCACAGCACCTGGCGAGATCGGATTTGTTGGGTTCACCCTTAAAGCACCGGTTAAGAAAGGTACGTACAACGCAAAGTTTAAATTAGTCGCCGATAATCAGGCGGTAGAAGATGGTATTATCGAAATTCCTATAACAGTTACAGCTGATGGTTATATTGAACCGGAGCCAACCTCGGGGAACCAGAGCGTCTCTTCACCAGGAACTACTTTTAATGCGCAGCCTTTAAACGGAGATCTGGCTTCATTGCCTGATGAGCCGATAATCCGCGTCGGATTATTTGTTACTACGGATGACAGGATGGAAGTTAGGGCTGTGAGTGGAGGGTTCAAATTAACACAAAATGGAAGCACGGTATGTAGTTTTAATAATGGTGAAATTGTAGCCGTCTCTTTTGATCGCGCTAATAAGGTCATGAAAGCATCGGGACCTAGATGTACAACGCAGTCTTCCGGCTATTATGTCGCCGTGGCGGATGATGGTTTATCGCCATTGGAACTAACGGATTTTAGTCGTCCGGTATCCTGGCTACCTGGCGCAAACGATAATAAGTTTAGAGGAAAATTAGAATTACGTTATACTCCGGCCACGGATAATGTCTGGATTATAAATGAATTACCAATTGAATGGTATCTGAAGGGTATGGCCGAAACTTCGAATTCAAGTCCTTTAGAATATCAAAAAGCTTTGCTTACAGCGGCTCGGACTTATGCTATGTATCACGTACAGCGCGGTACAAAACATGCGGATGAATATTTTACGGTGGATGCCAAATACGACCAGGTTTATCGCGGTTACGGTGCAGAAGCGCGTGACGGGAACGTTGTTGCAGGCATAGATGCAACCCGCGGCCAAATTGTTACTTATGATGGCAAGCTGGCAATAACACCATACTATTCAAGATCAGATGGCAGGACACGTTCATGGACAGAGGTTTGGGGTGGTGGACCGTATGGCTGGCTTGTGTCAGTACCGGTACCTTGGGATGCAGGCAGGACTCTTTGGGGCCATGGCGTAGGATTAAGCGCGACAGGTGCGCTTGGTATGGCCGCAGATGGTTATACCTACGATCAAATACTAAAATATTTCTATACCGGCATAGAGCTGCGAAAAGCGTATAAGTAAACACAGTATTTAGCATGTAGTAGAAGGGATAGAATACTCCCTAACTACTGACTACTGAATTGCAAGCTACTATATATTAACTACGGCTCGATTCTTTTTGCCATAGCTTCTTTTTTAGCATGGACATCGTCAGCATCAGGTAGGCCAAAGTCTTCGACCGCGAGTTCGAGTTGCTCGGCACGATTTTTTTCCGACAGTTCAAGAATCAATTTAGCAATTTGCGTCGGATGTGGGACATCTTCAAAAACAAAACGTTGTTTTTCTCCGGCAGTTTGGATGAAAACATCACCGTAGTCGAAGATTGAATGCATTATGCCTTTTACCTCTGTCGTTACATCTTGCGTTCGATATAGTCTGAGTTCAGAAACCGTACGGCTGAAAAGTCCCTTTTGTTCGATATCCAAAATGCGCTTGTCGGTTACGATGAAAACATCGCACCAGTAATCTAAAAAATATTGGAACAGGAAAAGTAAACCGAATAAAAAAAATAAACTTGCACTCATGATAAAAATTGCAAAGTATTCTGGTACAGTGATTACGTTTGGCATGAGTCTGGAGAAAGTAAGGTAGGCACCAGCCGGTAAAAAAAATACGAAGGAAGCTAGGAAAAAAAACGGAACCAGAGTTATCGGATGCCGGCGATAGACTATTGCGCTTGCTTCGTGCAGGTCGGCTCCCGGGAGATGATTTAGATGAAGCATAGGTTAGGGGTTAAGGTAGGGAGAGGACGAGAGGCCTTCGAAAAGACTAACGTTTTGTGTCCAATCAACATTAAGAAGAAAAAAGCTACAACCCAGGACGGTGATAACGAAGAACGAAAGAAATAGTACAGTCGAGACATATGTTCCGAAGCCGGCTATGCCAAAACGCACCATTTGTAAAACAGAAATCAATGACATAATGAAATAAAATCCGAGCAGGATCAGCCAGGTTATTAGAAAATAAGACATTGGAACCATAGTTTTATAACAAAGTATTTTGCGGCGTGGAAGCTGGTTTTGTGAAACCAAGATGCTCGTAGGCGAGTTCCGTGGCTATCCGACCGCGTGGTGTCCGGCCGAGTAGCCCCTCTTGCAGTAGAAACGGCTCGATGACTTCTTCGAGCGCCGAGACTTCTTCGTTTGTGGCTGCTGCCAAAGTCGTGAGACCTACGGGACCGCCACCGAATTTTTCGATGATTGCCTTGAGAGTTCGGCGATCCGTATCATCCAGACCTTTTGGGTCGATTTCTAAAGTATCCAAAGCTTTTTTAACCGTTTCTCCATCAAGAATACCATTTCCTCTGACTTGCGCGAAGTCTCTTACGCGTTTTAGCAGGCGGTTGCCGATACGCGGGGTACGTCTGGCGCGCGTGGCGATTAATCTCGCAGGATCCGCATCTATCGGAATATTGAGAAGCGTTGCCGACCTTCTGACTATAGCCTCCATTTCATCATGCCCATAAAAAACCAGATTATAAACAGAACCGAAGCGGTCACGCAGCGGCGCGGAGAGCAGGCTGATTTTAGTTGTCGCACCAATCAGGGTAAATCGTTTTAAATCCAAGCGAAGCGTCCGCGCGGTCGGACCCTTGCCGATCACAAGATCAAGCGCAAAATCTTCCATGGCCGGATAAAGGACTTCTTCGATCGAACGGTTCATGCGGTGGATTTCATCAATAAACAAAACATCTCCATCTTCCAAATTAGTCAGGATCGCGGCTAAATCACCAACACGCTCCAAAGCCGGACCGCTGGTTATTTTAACGTTAGCGCCCATTTCATTAGCGATTACATGGGCCAGTGTTGTCTTGCCAAGCCCTGGTGGTCCGTATAGCAACACATGTTCGCACGGTTCCTGGCGTTTTTTTGCCGCTTCCAGAAAAACGGATAAATTTTCTTTGAGTTTTGGTTGACCGATGAATTCAGCCAGCGTCTTAGGGCGTAAACTTGATTCAAAAATAACATCAGATTCCTGTGATTCTCCGGCTATTAAACGAATTGGTTCTTCCATATCGCAAAAACTGTAGCGCAGGAAGCGGTTCGTGGCTAGGGCGGGGAACATGTAGGGGCGCGGTTTCCGCGCCCAGCATGGAGCGTTGGTTATTGAATGGCGAAAAGCATTATTACGGCTAAGGTCATGAAAATAAGTAGCGTCAGACCAAGTAAGTTGGAAATTATCCCATTGCGGTGCTTGCCCATGATTTTTTTGTTGTTGGCAATATGGATGATGACGGCTATCAGGAACGGTGCAATGATTCCGTTTAAAACCGCGGTATAAAATAAAAGCTTGATGGGATTAATGCCGGTAAAATTCATGATAAGTCCGACCAGGGTCGAGAGTGTTATGGCTCCGTAAAAACCATGAGCTTCCCGTAATTTTTTATACAAACCGGATTTCCAGCCGAAAGCTTCGGCTAATGCATAGGATGCTGTTGCGGAGAGTACGGGTACAGCCAAAAGACCCGTGCCGATTATACCGACAGCAAATATTAGTGATGCGAATTTTCCGGCAAGAGGTTCAAGCGCCTGCGCGGCCATGGCTGAAGATTGAATATCTGTTATACCCCGCTTGAAAAAAGTCATGGCCGCGGTCGTAATGATAAAAAAGGTCATGAGGTTGGAAAAAATCATGCCAATGCTCACGTCCATGCGCATGTCTTTTATCTCTGTCTTAGTTGCACCTTTGCGTTCGGCTATGGTTTTACGCCCCTGGACGATTTCTTCCTCAATTTCTTCGTTAGACTGCCAAAAGAAAAGATAAGGAGAGATAGTCGTACCAAAGACCGCCACTATCGCTAGAATAAAATTACGATTGATTTCAAGCGTCGGCACAATGGCGCGATAAAGCACCTCACCCCAATCGGTCGTGACGATAAAAGCCGTAATCATGTAGCTGAACAGACTAAAGGCCAGCCATTTTAAGACCTTGGCGTATGTTTTGTAGGTTAAAAAGATTTCTAAAAACAGGATTAGTAAGGAATAACCGATTAAATATATGACGAAAGGAACGTCGGGCAGGATCAGTTTGGTTGCATCAGCCATGGCACCAAGATTAGCGCCTATATTTATGGTATTAACCAGAAAAATCATCAAGACGACTATCCAGACTATCCATCTTGGATAATGGCGCCGCATGATGGCGGTGAGCGCCTGGCCGGCAACCATGGTAACCCGGGCAATCATTTCTTGGATGGCGATCATGAAAGGTAGCATTAAAAGAGCTGTCCATAATTGTTTTAAACCGAATTGCGCGCCGACTTGGGTGTATGTTGCAATCCCCGAAGGGTCATCATCCGAGGCGCCCGTAATAAATCCAGGGCCTAGTTTTTTGTACAGTTTTTTTAAGCTCCACATAAATTACATCCATCCAAGTGTATCACTTAATCGATACGATTTGTCGTCTGAGGTTAAACTAAGGATTTTTCATTCTTGATGATTGACGAATTTTGATTTTCGCCATATCTTTGGCATGCCAGTAAGTTAAATTCCGGACTTTTAGAATTTAAACGGTCATAAGATTTTCGTTATACGTTATACGAACAACGTTATACGTTTTATCGTGCCCTGGTGGCCAAATGGTATACGTATTAGCTATATAGACTTGAGCGTGTACCATGTGATAATATTATTTAATGCGACGAAGGAAATGGAGGCCGGAAGATCTAAAAAATGCGGCTAAGACTTCTTATAGCATTAGAGAAGTATTACGTAAGTTAGGATTGGTTCCTGCAGGAGGAAATTACTCACAAATAAACAAATATTTAAAAGAATACAAAATTGATCACAGTCATTTTAAAGGTTCGGCTTGGAATAAAGGGATTAAAGGTTTATTATCACCTCGCATACCCTTAGAAAAAATTTTAATAAAAAATAGCACCTTTCAAAGTAATAAATTAAAGAAGCGTCTATTTTCAGTTGGTATAAAACGGCCGGCTTGTGAGGCATGTGGTTGGGATGAGAAGAATATAGAGGGTTATCAGCCGTTAGAACTCGACCATATTAATGGTGACAGAACTGATAATAGGCTTGAGAATCTAAGAATTTTGTGTCCTAATTGTCATAGTCTGCAACCGACACATAGAGGTAGAAATATGAGAAGACGAAAATAAATTTTACGCCCGGGTGGCGAAACGGTATACGCACCTGACTTAAGATCAGGCGCCGAAAGGCATGTGGGTTCGATTCCCACCCCGGGCACCAGTATTTTATGAGCGTCTTAAACTTATAGAAAACCTGACTCTCCGTGATTTTCAAGACTATGTAGCCGAGATGATTAAGGAGCGTGGTTTTGAAAAAGTTACGGTTGCAGAATTGTTCATGCTTTTAATGGAGGAATGCGGGGAGTTGGCTAAGGCGGCTAGGAATATACAGAAATTGAAAATTGATAAAACATCCGAACAATTTAAGGTAGGAAACGAAGTAGCGGATGTTTTTATTTTTTTATTGGATATCTGCAATCGTTTAGAAATAGATCTGGAAAAATCATTTAGAGAAAAAGAAGAGATAAACAAAAAGAGAATTTGGGAATATTGAATTTAAATAAATTTATTTAAAGCTAAGTTTAAATGAATTTTGTTTCGGTCTTATAAGAATGGAAGGTATGTTTGCAACGCGCGCCCCTTTAATGTCGCTTTTACTGTCAGTTATTAATAGGCAATTACCGACTTTGGACTTGATTATTTTAAATGGGATACCAGTCTGTTTTGAAAAACGACAATTGCTTTTATTGATTGAATTATCGAGATCAAAGCATTCGATTATACCCAAGTTTTTAAGGGTATACTGAACTTCTAATTCTTGAGCTCCTGTTGCAAAGACGAAACGATATTTTTCTTTATTAGTTGAAATCCAGGCAACTAGTGGGTATTTTTCCGGTATCGGCAATCTGTTTGAATTTAATAAATCAAAGAATTTACGATTGTAGAGTTTCAAGAATTTTTGCTTGGTGATTCGTGATTTGCTGATTTTAGAAAAGATGTCATAAGTATCCGAAACTCCGGCGCGCTTCAATTCTTCGATTTTATTTGTGTAATTATTATCGGTCATAAACAAAAGCACGCATTTTTCAATTGGCCACATGTTCGTAATTGTTCCATCGATGTCGAAAATAATGGTTTTCATAAAAAGTTGAGGAGCCCTCTTCGGCCAAGAGGGCTCTTTAAGTGATTAAGTCCACAATAACGGCCCATGTTCATAGGCATCGGTGATGACCCTGGCCATCCGAGGCGCCCAAAGAACATAACCTGTAATGACTGTCTCGCCGCTTGTGAGGAGTACCAGCTGGCAGATTCTGTCCTCGAACTCAAGAGAAGAGACGATATCTTGTGCCACAATCGTGCCGCGGTTGTAGCACTGCTTAGTAAATCGTCCTCTGCCAACCTCTTTTGGATAAAGGACATTAGAACCGGCGCGTCGCGAATCCGGACATTGTTTCTCACAAAACTTAAAGATTACCTGTTCGCGGGGGATATCGTCCCAAACAGTATTACCCCTCGAGTAACCGCGTGGAATTCTGACTTGATCACCATGCCACGTTTGTGAAAAATCAGCTAAATGAACTTTATTCTCGATTTCATATCCTGAGCTAGGCGCAAGGCGGGGTCGGTTATTTTTGGGTCTGTCCCAACCATAGTAGTAAACCCATTCAGAGGGCGGTATGTCGCCAAGCGTTTTTGCTTCCAGGACACTTACTCCCAAGAGGTTTAATTCACGAAGAACGAAATCGAAATCATTCCGATAGACCCGATTACTAAGCGGTAAATACCAAAATGGTGGAAACAGAGCGCGGCTGGCTACGACTGAAAGTTCTTCGACTTTCTCTCCAGCCGCTCGGATGATGTTGAATGATGCGCCCCAGCCATCGACCAGGCGGCTATTGATCTCCAGTAAATGGATGCGATCAAGCTCTGGGTCAATGAATAGATCAAGACGGAGGAAGACGCCTTGCTTATCGAAGAGTCTAGTTGCCAGAAATTTGTTTAGGAGTTTTTCAATTTCATGCTTGAAACTGTGAGGTATTATCAGGCCTTTCCCGTCGACGCGATAAGGTTTATCACCGTAGAGCGATTTTGGCAGCAGGTCGTGGTTGATCGTGGTTTCGATGATCTGAATCTTTTCCATTAGGTATCCCTTTTATAAAGAGCTCGTCCTTGTATGTTTGGGTTAAAGACATAACCCCCTCCTAATAAGGAGGGGGTTATTTTGATGGCGAAGTGTATTTGTTCTCGGCATCAAGACAATCCTCTCCCTGTTAGGATGGAGTCTTGATGATGGAGTTTAGCTATTATTTCTCGATATCCGCCTTGTTTTCGGTTTAACCATTTTGATACGCGAGCGATAGTGGTGGAGCTTAAACCGGTTTTCTGTTCGATCGATGTATAAGGAATATTTACCATGAGCATTTCTGCGGCCCGCAGTCTCTTTGCAAATTCTGCAATTTCCTTTTCAGTCATAAGATCGCGTAAAAACCGTCTTGCTTCATCGCTAGTTTCAAGTTTCAATACAGCTTGGATCAATCGTGTATTTTCACTGCTATTCCAATTCATACCCGTACTTTAGCAAAGTAAAGTAGGTAAGTCAAGTGCGGGATTGATCAAATCTCCATTTTGCCTGTTCGTGGATTAAAAGACCGTTTAGGAATATAATTAAAAAAGGTGGTTATTAACATAAAATATATGAAAACCAAAGACCTGCTGTTAAGAGCTTTTTTGAATGCTTTAGGCGTATTTGCCTATGTTTTGCTTGTCGCCTGGGTTATGTTCAACTCGCAATTTCTTTTTACCCCACCCTCACCCATGTTTTTGGGGCCGGCCGCTTTTCTTACACTATTCATAATTTCTGCAACTTTAACGGCCTGGCTGGTCATGGGAAAGCCGATTCATTTATATATGGATGGGCATAAAAAGGAAGCTACGAAAATGTTGCTTTATACTCTTTCCTGGTTGGCCGTGATGTTTATTTCGCTTTTGGCTTTTCCGGTGATGTTTTTATCAAGCGGGATTTAAAAAATTTTCACGGGAATCCATCCGAGGATTTTAATCGGTAGAATTTTGTATATTTTTTGGATCCCTGCTTTCGTGGGGATGACGATTAACCTCTTGTCCTTTTTTTATTTAAAAACACCATCAATTCTTTGTAGTTCTTCGTATTCAGCACGTCTTTTTTTGTAGCCCAGCCACGGCGGGCGATGGCTTCGCCTAATGGAATGAAGCGCAGATGTTCCGGTGCATGTGCATCCGTGTCTATCGCGAGTTTTACTCCGGCTTTGATTGCGGCGCGTACGTGAAGATCTCGCAAATCGGAACGTTCGGGGAATGCGTCGATCTCCATAGCTACGTTGTATTTTTTTGCAGCGGCTAGAACCTCGTCCAAGTTAAAATCAATAGGTTCACGTTTACCGATTAGACGGCAGGTTGGATGAAAAACACAGTCCACGTATTTGTTGGAAATGGCTTTTACCAGGCGCCTGGTCTGTTCATCTCGCGAAAGATTGAAACTCGAATGAATGGAAATACCGACCCAGTCAAGTTTAGCTAAAGTTTCATCTTTCAAATCCAAAGTTCCGTCTTTATGAATGTCGCATTCAGTACCGGCTAAGACACGGAAATCTTTTAACTTCTTATTCAAGATACGTATCGTTTGTATTTGTTTTAATATGCGTTTGTCATCCAAGCCGTTTATAAAAGCCATGGCTTTGGTATGATCGGTGATTGCTAAGTACGATAAACCGTATGATTTTGCCGCTTTTACCATGTCTTCGATTGAGGCGGAGCCATCGGTCCAGTCGGTTTGTACCTGAAGATCACCTTTGACTGAACCGTAGGGCAAGAGATTGGGGAGCCTATGTCCGCGTGCTGCATCAATTTCATCTGCGCCGACGCGCAATTCCGGCGGCGGCGTGTCCATGCCGAGTTTTTTATAAATTTCTTCTTCAGTTTTACAGACGATAAGCTTGCCGCTTCGAGGTCCGCTTTCACTTTTCTTTCGCGAGGATGAGAGATGAAAAAGCCCGTATTCGCTCAAGGTAAATCTTTTGGACAGAGCGAATTCACGAAGTAGGACGTTATGTCGTTTGTCGCCGGTGAAGTATTGGAGCGTAGCGCCGTAAACGTTATCCGGTACAACGCGCAAGTCAGCGTCTATTCCAATCTTGAGTCGGACCGATGAGCGGGTTTTTCCTCTTTCATGCACGGTTTGAACCATGGGTAACGAGATAAAGGCGTCCATGACGCGTTCCGGATCATTCGTTGTCGCAATAAGATCGATGTCGCCGATGGTTTCCTGACGGCGACGGAGTGATCCAGCGTAGACACAGTGATTGACGCCTTTAATTTTTGATAAAGATGCGACAATGTCGTCCGCTAAAGGCAGGATATTCCCGAGCAACCAGCGCCCGCTCGCGCTTTCCATAAGCTCAAGTCTCTTGGCGAGTTTTTCTTCGCTTTTTTCTCCCCAGCGCGGGATTGTTCTGACCTTATGTTTGGACAGAGCTTCTTTCAGGTCTTTGAGGTTTTTTACTTTTAAAAATTTGAACAGATCAGCGATATGTTTCGGTCCCAGACCTTCGATATGCGAGAGCTCCCAAATATCAACCGGAAATTGTTTTTTCATTCGTTCGTATTCTAGAATTTTTCCAGTTTTGATGAATTCATCGATTTTTTCCGCGATAGACTGTCCGATACCGGGTAGTTCTTTGAGGCTTTTTATGCCGCCTTTGCGCCAAGCATCTTCCACTTCATCGCCTAGCACATCTATTGATTCTGATGCTAATTGGTAGGCTCGAGGTTTGAAAGCAATGCCCTGCATCTCGAAAAGATAGGAAAATTCGTGGAAAATCCTGGATAATTCCTGCGCGGTGTTTGTTTTTGATTTCATGATTATGATTATAGCCTAGCGTAGGGCGGTGGGCACGGAATGCATAGGGGCACGGCGCGCCGTGCCCGGTACGGAGCATGGAGCACAGAACACGGAGCACAGAGCGCGGAACATAGAGCACGACATTACTGTCGTCCTGAACGAAGTTTGACGGAGTGAAGGATCTTTTGGCATAAGAAAGAAAAAAGATCCTTCGGCTTTTGGTATATACCTCAGGACGACAAGGGCGCGGAGCAGGGAGCAGGAAACACAGAGCACAGAATACAGAAGATAGAGCACAGATTTATGATGTGATGTTCTGCGTTAGACGGTGTATACCATCTACACCTATTGCCTACTATCTAACATTTTGATAGTCTCTTCTCACAATTTTGCGGGTATCGTATAGCGGCTATTATGTGTCCTTGCCAAGGATAAGATACGGGTTCGACTCCCGTTACCCGCTCCAAATCCAAACCACCCAAATATAGGGTGGTTTTGGTTTGAATTAGATAAGAGACGAAAATCAAGCACTTAATTTTCCATGGTTTCTAATTCTGCAACCTTTTTTTCGAGCAGAAAATGTTTTCTTTTGCGCCGTACCTGTTTAACGCTTTCTGTAACAACTACGGCACCGGCGGCGGCGCCTAATGGCAGCCAGTTTGGTATTGATGAGGAAACCTGGGCTGCGGCCGTGGTTTTTGGTTCAGCGTGTGAGATCAAAACTATTTCATCGCTTGAACGAGGTAGGATCCTTGGTTCGTTTTGGCTGGTAATTTCCAGTACGCCTTTAACGGCTACGATATCTCCCTGTACCAACCTTTTGGCACGGTAATCAACCGGAGCACGGATAATCATGGCGATTTCCATGTCACCTAAATCAAGAGTTACGGTTTGGTCTTTAACCTGCTTGACCGTGCCCGTCACGTTAATAAAGCTCCAGGCGTCGTCGGGATTAAGCGAGATCAGGTCTACGAGTCGCGGTGAAATATTTAGCGATGAAGAGGTGAGTTCAGTCCATTTATCTTTACTTCCCATCTGAAGCGATGGATAGCCCAGGTTACTGAATCTCAGGACACCGGTTATGGATAGATTTGCTCCAAGAGAGGGTAATAATTTACTGGTAGGAACCGTGACTTTTATACCCTGGCCGTCCGGTGCCAAGAGAATAAAAGCGTTGCCGGTTAAAAGTCCGGGCGGTGTACCAACGGTACCGCGTAATTGTACCTGAGTTCCGCCGTATTCATCGGATAGACGCATATCAAAGGCTAAAGGAGGAATTAATTTTACTGCGGGTTTAGCGGGAGTGGATATTTTCACCGGAGCTTTAGTCGTGGTGGTTTTTTTGTTTAATACGCTTGCCGCCTGTATCTGCGCGGCAGTAAGCGTAGGCGCGACTGTCTTCGTATTGATCTTTGAGCTGCTAGTCTTAGCAGTTGTCGAAGACGTGACCTTGACCGTTGAAGTTGTGGAAACGGTATTATTCGCAGGTGGCGTTACGGTCGTAGTCGATTGTTGTACCTGGGATATATTTTCAGTCGCTGATTGAGAAGGGGTGTTTTCTGTTGCTGTCATTTGAGTTTCCGCTTCTTGCGTCAAAATATTCGTGCTACTAGGAGTCGACGATAGACTTAATTGCCATTCCCCGGTTTTATCAGGATATCGGATGAAAGGATTGCCTTTTTCGCTGTAGGTATAGCTTATAACATCAACTAGTTTTCCGTCCGGATCATATAGCGCCACACTGTCGCCGTCATTATTTAATTTAGCTGATGTTAATTCTACGATTATATGTGATTCTGTCGCCGTGTCCAGAATTATGTCCGAAATAGTAAATATTTTTCCTTGCGAGTCATGCAACATACAGCCGGATAGGGGAATGCTGTTACCGTTATCGAGTGAAACGATTTCAACCCATTCTTTACCCGAGAGAGGATTGGGCATGATTTCATTCAAGCGCAACATGGCGTAATTAGGTTTACTATCGGCTGAAATATCTGTCTCCTGAATAGAATTGCTTATTTCAATTATGGTCAAAGTCGATGGTGTCTCGGTTTGAACCATATCGTCCGTGACGGAGGATTGATTTACGATTGCGTTGTTCATTTCCGCTTCCGTAGCCGGTGATTCCGGAGGTATTGATGAGGTTTCTTGAATTATTGCAGTCGTCGTAGCTTCTTGAACCACGGTTTCATCTAAAACTGTGGTGCTTGATGTTGAAGGGTTGTCGTCGCCTGTTTCGGCCGTCGCACTTTCCGTGTCTTGTTCCGGCGATAATGATTGTATAAGGGTTGACGTTGGTTCCGTAGCAGGAGGAGGTATTGAACCAGCTTCGCTACTTGTTCCGGTCGATATTTCTGATGGCAATTGGCTTGATTCATATAGGTTTTCTTCCGTGGTAGTGGATGTTATTTCATCTAAAGAATTTATAGGATCTTGTAACGCGATGTCCGGTGTTTCTATGGGAGAATAAAGGTCGCAGACTCCCGGAGTACCAAGATCTGGGACGCCTGGTTTTATATTTTGAGCTGATGATGAATCCGTCCAGGCTTCGCTTACTGATCCGAGAGTATCGATTTTTACTCGGACCATGGATGTTTTAATTGGTAAGCTTGCGCCGGCAAATGGAGCGGATCCGTCACCGCTTTCATCTGCAAGATCGCCATCTGCATCATACAGAAAAATTTGTTGGTTCGAATTAGATAGTGAAAGCACGGTCGTCACTAAACCATCTTGCGTCAGAAAGGAGCTTTTTGAATCGGTTGATGCATAGTTGGAAACCAGGAACGTCCCATGTGCAGGAACCGTCGTTTCATCAGAGAAAGTGATGATCTTCCCGCTTTCTCCGGCGCCGACTAATGACCAACCGGTTATAGAAACGGGAGAATCGCCTGTATTCCACAGTTCTATCCATTCATCAGCCGTGGATAATGAAGAGCCGGCCCAGGCGATTTCGCCGATCACGATTGATTTTGGCGGTAACTCAAATGCTTGGACTTGGGTCATACCAAAAGGACTCATAGCAACAAAACTTGAAAGCAGGGTACACGAAACAAACCCTCTTAATGTCATAAGAAAATATAGTTAAGAATTAATTTTCGGAAACGCTTTTTTAAAAAAGCAGCGGTTCCTTCATATATACCGCTGCCAATTATTTTTTATTTTGTCAAGATGTATAACTTATCAACTTATTTTTTCCAATCTCCAGATTTAAATCTATTGCCAGGAGCATTAATATGCCAATCATGAGGATGTATTTCGTGTAATAGTTGGAATATTTTTTTTGCAGATTCGGTATAGAGCCGCGTGGCTACCGCTTGTTCCCGCATAGGGCGCCATTTTTCCGGGAGCGATTCGCCTCTGGCTTTCTGTTCCATTAATTCCAGGTCAACGTCAATATTGTCCGCATCTTTAACTATTTTTGCTTCGAGAGATTTTCTGTCTTCGTATTCTTCCCATAGTGCTCGAAACTCATCTTCTGCGCCTGTATCGACCAAAATATCGTTAATTGCTGATTTTTCATTTCGTTCAGTGTATTGTCTTGATAGATAGTGGACGTCTCCGGTTCGGCTTTCCGTGATATCGTGGACTAATGCCATTTTGATCACTTTATTTAAATCAGCTCCTTCTTCGTTTTTTGCAATGATCACTGCCGTCCAAATTACTCTTAACGTATGTTCGGCTAAATTTGCGAAATCTATATTAAGAAATTGTCTCCAAGTTCTGGGTATAAAACGAAGAGTGCCAATTTCATAGAGGAATTCAATGTCTCGGTTGGTCATATCAAGGGTAAATTTAGTCTAATTTTATTAGGTATTGGTAAATATAGCTTAATAGCCAAGGTTGGTTAAATCGCCTGTCCCACGGAAGTTGTAATGTCCCTTTTGCGGGAAGTTAGAATGTCACATTCTGGCCGGCTGTCGGGAACTCCGGATTCCTGTACAACGGTCTGGTATGACAACCCAACTTTTCGCTATGTCAAAAAAGGATATTGAT
>JBDRFZ010000024.1:0-12436 GCA_043818395.1 Patescibacteria group bacterium | reverse complement strand
CTTGAGGTCACAATTTGTGACCTCAAGTTTGAGAAGGGGTGGTGTCAGATGGCCACCCTTTGCCTTTACGGAACAAGGTGTAGCTATGCTTTCCAGCGTCCTCCGTAGCGAACGCGCAATTAGCGTGAATATTCAAATCATGAGAACTTTTACCAGGCTTCGCGAGTTGATAGGACAGAATGAGGAATTAAAGCTGAAAATTGAGGCTTTGGAAAGCCGCTATGACCAACAATTCAAAGTTGTATTTGACGCGATACGCCGCTTGCTCGCCGAAGACGAGAAGCCTGAGAAGGAAATTTCGGCTTTAGGAATAAAGAATAATTAATATTTGCCTTATCTTCTACCGTTTATTATTCTGTTTTAAATAATATGTCTTACGAAAAACATCCATCTCCCGGGTCAAGTGAATTTGAAAAACATGGTAAATTTTTAGCTGGATTAAGTCATGCTAAGTTATTGGCTATTCAAAAGGAACTAGCTGGTCAAAAGACCGACTTACCCGAACCTATTGCTTTAAAAATTAGAAGTCTTGGTCCGGAGAATCGTTTGGGTTTTCTTAAGGTATTAAAACGTGAAATCGAGTCTCGTTTGAAAAAATCAAAAACCGTAGATGGAATCCAGGTCAAACCAGGTAAAAGCTACAGGATTGATATAGGGTAGCGAAAGGCTTGACATTTGGGGTCAAAATCCTATATTCTCCAGAGCACAAATGCTCTTGGGCTGCGGAGTCCGTCAGACTTCGGTATTAGCCGAAAAATCGTCTATTTTTTAATTTTAAACAATTAATCCAAATCCATGTTAAGCATTCGTTTAAGCCGCGTCGGAAAAAAGAAACAGCCTTCGTACCGCCTGATTGTGACGGAAAAATCAAAGGATCCGTGGGGTAAATTCATAGAGAATTTAGGAATTTATAATCCACTAACAAAACCTTCGACTATTCAGTTCAATGCCGACCGCATTAAATACTGGATCAGCAAAGGCGCGCAAGCCTCGGATACGGTCTGGAATCTGCTAATTGATCAGAATATCGTAACCGGAGAGAGGCGAAAGAAATTGAAAATTTCCAAAAAGAGAAAAGAAAAGATCGCAAAAAAACAGGCTGGGTAAAGGCCTGTTTTTTCCTATTGAAAAAAAAATTAAAACATGCTAATATATTTTGCGAGAAAACGGTATTGCCGTTAGCTCGATTGAATTACTAACGCCCCGGCGAAAGTCGGGGATTAAACGCCGATATGGCAGAACAGTTCAAAGATCAGTCCTTTATAGAGTACGTGGTGAAAGCCATCGTTAATCATCCCGACGACGTCCGAACGGAACGTACCGTGGACGAACGCGGAGTTTTAATCACCCTTTACGTTAACCAAGAAGACATGGGTTACGTAATCGGCAGGTCAGGACAGACCGCACGCGCATTGCGCATCTTGCTCAAGATCGTTGGCGCCAAAGAAAACGCCCGCGTTAACCTCAAGGTTTATGAGCCGGAGAACATGCGTCGTGAACACCAGGAGCGCCGTGGCACAGAACGCCGCGCCGCCA
Source organism: Patescibacteria group bacterium (assembly GCA_043818395.1). Taxonomy (GTDB): domain Bacteria; phylum Patescibacteriota; class Patescibacteriia; order 2-12-FULL-60-25; family 2-12-FULL-60-25; genus JBDRFZ01. Next base: position 10,900 of record JBDRFZ010000024.1, on the reverse strand, counting down.
CAACCCATGGTGAAGCGGGATTGGTTACAGACAAGGATTTAGAGGATCTGGGGATATAACATTGAAAGTAAAAATACAAGGTCCGGTGCAAGCCGGATTTTGTGTTGGACTAAAAAAAATCATCTCGACTTTTTGTTTACTTTTAGCTTGGCAAAATGCTATGATTTTATAAATATGAAATTTGAACAACCCGCTACTCCGGAGCGCATGATTCCGGAATTAACCAATGCCCAGCATGTAGATTTTCTTGCCCATGATTCAAATTATCCGGAGCTTATCGCCTGGATGAAAAAAAATGGAGTTGAATTTGATGTTGGAGAAATTAATGTTTTGATCGACGGAGTCCCGACCAGGATTGATACTAATAAAAAAGACTTTGGCGTACAGGTTTCTGGTACAGGAAGAGAAGTAAGATTAGGTGAAAGACCCATAGAAAATTCATCTGGAGGAAAAGTTAAAATCATATCTTCAGGTTTGGAGCAGGCATTGAAAGAACGTGAAGATAGAAGCGGGTCGCAAAATCAGTCGGGCGGCTATCGTCGGGTTTTACCCCCAAAAGAATAACTCGGTTCGACGCGCATGAAAAAAAAGAAAAAAAAATTAACCGCGGATATCATTACGCTTTTTCCTGAAGCATGCCAACCGTATCTCGAGGCTTCGATTTTAGGTCGGGCAAAAAAAGCTGGATTGGTGGATTTTAAACTGCACCAGCTACGCGAATTTACGCATGACCGTCACAAGACCGTGGATGACAAGCCATTCGGCGGGGGGCCTGGCATGGTTATGAAAGTCCAGCCGTTTCACGAGGCGTTGGTTTCGTTGGGATTGCGAACTATCAAGGGTCAAAAAACCGTGAAATCTAAAAAAGCACGCATTGTACTTACGAGCGCTAAAGGAAAGATTTTTACGCAAACCGATGCGCGTCGGTTATCGAGATACGATCGTTTAGTTTTTTTATGCGGACGCTATGAAGGTGTGGACGAGAGGGTGGCGAAAAAATTAGCCGACGAAGAGCTTTCCATTGGTCAATTCGTCTTGACCGGCGGCGAATTGGCGGCCATGGTCATGATTGATGCAGTCGCGCGTCTCCGTCCCGGTGTTTTGGGTAAAGAGGAGTCGCTTGACGAAGAATCATGGAGTCAGGGTAGAGATAAGGAATACCCGCAGTACACCAGGCCTGAGGAGTATCTAGGGATAAAAGTTCCGGATGTTTTACTGTCCGGCAATCACAAAAAAATTACGGAGTGGAGAGAAAAGCACGGCGGTTCACTTTGATTTTTTTACCGTAGAGCCATTTACCAAGTTCAATCCCTAAGACGTTAAAGACGGAGACTGCGAGGACGGCGAAAAGCCACAATGGCGGCAAAGGCGTGGTATCCAGAACTTTGTTGAAAAACGGGACGTAAACAGAAATTACTGTGAGTAATAAACCAAAAGCTACGCCAAGCGTTAGATAAAAGTTAGAAAATGGATTATAAGCGAAAATGCTTTTACTCAAACTTCGGAGAGAGAAAGCGGCGAGAAGGGTGTAGCTCGCAAAACCCATATAAATAAAAGTTTTTACCGTCAGCGAGTCGTATCCCAGTTTGATTAGAGTGTAATAAAGTGCAAAGAGCACGGTACTCGTTAGAGATCCTATAACGAAGATCATAAATCTCATTTCTGGATTTAGTATGCGGTTTTTCAGATTAAGCGGTTCATGGAGGCTCAAATCGGAATTTTTTTCGAAGGCAAAGGCAATCGCCGGAAAACTATCCGAAAACATATTAACGAACAGAATCTGCAAAGCGTTTATCGGCATAGCGAGGCCGGTTAGAAGTGCGCCGCCGATTAAAAATATTTCATCAAAAGCATCGGTTAGAAGATAAACGATTACTTTTCGAATATTATTCATGACGCGCTTACCCTCTTCGATGGCCGCAACGATTGTTTCAAAATCATCATTTAAAATAATCAGGTCGGCGGCGCTTTTGGCTACTTCGGTTCCAGAACCAACGGCTATGCCGATATCGGCCGCTCGGAGGGCTGGAGCGTCATTTACTCCATCACCGGTAACGGCAACGACCTCGCCTAATTTTTGGTAGGCTTTAGCTAGCATAAGTTTCTGTTCGGGTGTGACTCGCGCGAATACGCTGACTCGTGCAAGTTCTCCGATCAGCTTGTCATCACCTAAAAATGTTAACTCATCGCCCGTAATTACTAAACCATCTTTTGATAAAAGACCGAGTTCATGAGCCACGGCCTTAGCTGTACCAGGATGATCGCCTGTCACGATTACGGTTTTAACTCCGGCCTTAGCGATTTTTTTTATAACTTCTTTTACGCCAGGTCTAAGCGGATCACGAAATGTAATGAGTCCCTGGAAAGTCAGATCAGAAATTTTTTCATGCGAAGTAAGACGGAATGAATCTTTTGTATCTTTATAAGCCAGGCCCAGCACACGCTCTCCGGACGAAGTGCTTTTTTCTATCTGCGATTGCCAGAAGATTCTTTCATTATTGTCCATATGACAATGCTCTAAAAGTATCTCGGGCGCACCTAGGGAATAGAGAGTTGTTTTTTTATTTTCGTGCAACAAGACCATGGAATATTTGTAGCTTGAATCAAAAGGCAAGCGATCCAGAATCTCGGAATTTTTTAAACGTGAATCCGGGAATATTCCTTTTTCGGCCGAGGCGTTAACCAAAGCAACTTCGAGAGGTTTGCCGTGCACCTGCCATTTGGCCGGAGTATCCTCTTTGTTTTCTATGATTACATCTGTATTCATGACGGCATCCGATAATAACTGTTTTTTCATGCTTGCATCCGTGTCGCTCCCGATGATGATAGAAGATAGTTGCATTTTAGCCTGGGTCAGGGTGCCTGTTTTATCGGTTAAAATCAGAGTCGTGGAACCCAGGGTTTCCGCAGCAAGTAACTTTTTTACGATGCCCTTGCGTTTTGCTAGCCTTTCTACACCGACAGCCAGAATTACAGTAAGAGCGATGGGCAGTCCTTCTGGTACGGCTGATACAGTGATTGCAACAGTGGTAACAAACATGTCCAGCAAACTATAGCCGGACGTAAAGCCAATGAAAAATATTAAAAGAGCGGCCAAACAAAGAATGATTCCTGATGCGGTGGCAAATCGAGAGACAGCTTTTTGAAGAGGTGTAGGTTCATCTATTTCACCGGTGGCCAGTTTTGCGATTCTTCCAAATTCCGTTACATCACCTGTTGCTATAACCAGAGCGTCAGCTATGCCTTGAATCACCATGGTACCGCCCATGACCATTGAGTCGCGGTCACCCAGCGGAGTCTGTGGCGGAAGAGGGGCTTCATTTTTCGTGGATGGTAATGACTCGCCGGTTAAAATAGATTCATCGATTTCCAGATTGTTTGCATAGAGGATACGTGCGTCGGCCGGTACCCTATCTCCTTGTGTTAGCCGGATAACGTCGCCGGGTACGAGTTCTGAAGCGTCAATTTCGTGTTCTTGATCAGATCTTCTGACTCTGGCGCGAGTGCGAATGTAGCTTTTTAATTCGTCGAGTACGTTTTCCGCTTTATTTTCCTGCCAGAATCCCAGGGCGGTGTTAATTGCGACGGCAATCAAGATAACGCCGGCATCAATCCATTCGTGTAAAAATAAGGTAATTACACCAGCGACTGTCAACGCCAGGATTAGTGGGCTTTTAAATTGACTGGTTATGATTCTAATTTTTCCTCTTCGTTTAATTCCCGTAATTTCGTTTTTTCCAAATAAAGCCAAGCGTCCTTCTGATTCTGCTTGAGTAAGTCCGGTTTTTTTTGAATGCAAAGACTCTAAAACGTCCCGTGCTTCTATGGACCAGAATGGCTGTTGTAGAGTTTTTTTACTTAAAATATCAGTCAGTTTAGTAGCTTTATCCATATTTTAATTAATTGTAACACGTCAAAATGTTTATCAACCGATACAGCGGGAATAAATTATGTTATACTTATCTTAATAAAAATATGCCATCACGTACTTTAGGATCGCGCGCGATCCGTTCAAAACCATCATCCGTTCCATCTGATTCATACTATAAACGCGCCGTACCGTTTCACGGCAGTTTGATTACAATTCTGGGTGTTACTTTCCTGCTTATGTCGATCGCCATCTGGCTGGTGCTTTTGGTTTATGTTATCCGTCTCGATAATCTTGAACGAAAGCTTATGCTAGGCCAGATCAATTCGGCTAATTGTGATTATAAGATAGGTTCACTAGAAAAAAAGATGCTTAGTGGTTTAGAAACAACCCCACCGACCGGGACGACGGGTAGTCTTATTCCGAGTGCGACTTCACCGACAGCGGTATTACCGCCAGAGATAACGGATACCGGAAAAAGTCTGAGCGGAAAACTCGTACGCGGTTCATTATCCCCGGATGGTACCAAGTACGCCGGCTATGAAGAGACCGAGAAGGGGAAAATCGGTATCGCCGTAGAAATAGTTGCTACCGGTAAAATAAGATACATCGTGATTTTCAATCCGAATACAGAATCAACTGGTGCCGGATCTGTACTGGCACAAAATATGTCGGTTCGTTGGGTTGATGATAAAACAATCGAATACGATCTGTTGATAAGTAAAAATGGAGGACAGGTTAAAGACACGGAAAGAGTCGCGATATTTTTCTAAAAGAGTTGTCTGAATTTAAGCGTCTCTTTGTCAAAACGAAGAGACGCTTTTTGTTTTAGCGTCCCGACGGGTATAATTGATTTCATATGCCCAATATCGCCATCAACGGTTTCGGCCGCATCGGCCGTAATACCTTCAAAGCAGGTTTTGACAAGCCTGGTTTTAATGTCGTAGCTATTAACGACCTGACTGACTCTAAGACTTTAGCCCATCTTTTAAAGCATGATTCCACGTATCATGCTTGGAGCAAAGATGTATCTTATGACGAAAAAAATATAATTATCCAAGGTAAGAAAATACCCGTATTCGCAGAGAAAGATCCTAAAATGTTGCCTTGGGGCAAAATGAAAGTGGATGTGGTTTTAGAATGTACCGGAAGATTTACTTCCGAAGAAGGCGCTATGCAACATGTTACGGCTGGTGCTAAGCGCGTTATTATCTCGGCGCCGGCTAAGGGCGGCGTGGTACCAGCTCATGTGATCGGTGTTAATGAAAAAGGTGCAGGTAAGACTGCAAAGATCATAAATAACGCAAGCTGTACGACTAATTGCATCGCTCCGATTGCGGCGGTGATAAACGAAGAATTCGGTATTAAAAAAGCCATGATGACTACGGTTCATTCCTATACCGCCGACCAGGTTTTGCAGGATGGACCGCATAGGGATTTACGACGTGCCAGATCAGCGGCTCAAAATATTATTCCGACAACGACCGGTGCGGCTATAGCTACGACCGAAGTTATTCCAAAGCTAAAAGGATTGTTTGACGGAATTTCTATACGCGTACCCACTCCTTGCGTTTCACTGGCTGATTTTACTTTTCTTTTAAAGCGAAAAACCACGGTCGAAGAAGTTAATATAGTTTTAAAGAAAGCGGCCAAGACTCCTAATTACAAAGGCGTGATTGAAGTCACGGAAGAGAGCTTGGTGTCCACGGATTTTATGGGCAATCCGGCTTCGGCAATCATTGATTTGCCTTTTACGCAGGTCGTGGATGGTGACATGGTTAAAGTCTTGGCCTGGTATGACAACGAATGGGGTTATTCGCATCGTTTGGCGGAGATCGCTATCCAGGTTGGGAAAACAGTGGCCGGAAAATAAATGAACTTAAGGAAAACGCAGGCCTGCTCATGGTGTTTTGATTTATTTCTCGCAGGAGTGGCGGTTTTTGGTTTAGCAGTGGCTTATCCTTCTTTTTCTGTGGGCGGGTGGTGGAATTTATTGGGCGCATCGGCTTTGATCGGAGAGGTACTTTTATTTTTTGGTATTTTCATAACGCCAAAAAATCTTACGGTTAAAACCTACAGGATGGAACTGCGAAAAAATAATCCAGTTTGGCTCAGGATTGTTCTATTGTCTGATCTTCATGCTGGCGGTTTTCATGACCTTGATTGGTATAGCAGAATCGTAAACGAAGTTAATTCGCAAAAACCAGATGTGATTTTATTAGCCGGGGACTACGTGGTGGATCATGCCGGATCCATGAATTTATTGAAACCACTATCTGCGCTTAAAGCATCGTTGGGGTCGTATTTTGTTCTAGGTAATCATGACTATTTGGATCGGCCGCAAGAAATCAGGCAGGCTCTTGTCGATTGGGGTTTTTGTGATCTTTCAAACCAGAGTAAAATACTGGAATACCGCGAGCAAAACCTGGAAATTCAGGGCGTCGATGATTCCTGGTCGGGTTATCCAAAAAAATTCAAGCGCAAAGGCATGGATGTCCCTCACATCACTTTGTGCCATGAGCCGGATTGCGTCATGGATTTAAAAGAGGGGGACACGGATTTGGTTCTATCCGGTCACACGCACGGTGGGCAGGTTAGGTTACCTGTCATTGGGCCGCTGTGGCCCATCCCGTCCAAACTTGGCAGTAAATTAGATCGAGATTTGAAGATAGTTAATGGTGTAAAATGTATAATTTCAAGCGGTTTAGGCGAAACCGACGGTCGCCTTCGGCTTTTTTCGCCGCCGCAGATTGTGGTGGTGGAAGTGGGGATCTGAGGTTGGTTAGTAGTAGTTAGGTTTTGTGTTAAATGCACTGTGCTGGGCATTGCGCGCCATGACCTGTCGTCCTGAGATATCTACCAAAAGTCGAAGGATCTTTTTTCTTTACGCCAAAAGATCCTTCGACTTCGCTACGCTCCACTCCACTCAGGACGACAGTGATGCCATGCCCACTGTTCACCGTTCCGTGTTCTCTGCTCCGCGTGCTATTCTATACCCATGAAATTGCCTCTTTTGAATCAAAAAAAGTCCATTAAAGGGAAAAAGATTTTTTTGCGTGTGGATTGGAATGTGCCATTGTCCGGACATCTGACTGACGAAGATTTATTAAAGCTTGAAAGATCAGTGCCGGTGATTCGTGATTATATTAAACGCGGCGCCATCGTGTTTATCGCTACTCATCTTGGACGCCCAAGGGGACGTGATTTGAAATTTAGTACTAAAAATCTGGGGAGGGTTTTTGAGATTCATTACCGCCTCAAACTTGGTTTTTTGGGACAAGCGCTTGATACTTCTGACGGTTTAGCTGAAGCCAAGGAAATTATAATAAAAGCCCATAACGGCACGGCTTATCTTTTAGAAAATGTTCGTTTTTATAAAGGCGAAGAAAAAAATGATCCAAAGCTTTCGAAGGCTTTTGCGTCGCTTGCCGATATGTTTGTAAACGATGCTTTTGCTTCTTGTCACCGCGAACATTCTTCGGTTGCGGGTATCGCAAAATATCTGCCACATTTTGCCGGACCCACGCTCTCACAAGAAGTCAGCGCCTTGTCAAAACTGCTTAATAAACAGAAACGCCCTTATCTGGCGTTTATCGGCGGAGCAAAGATTTCGACCAAGATAGAAGTGATAAAAATTTTGCTTCAGGTGGCTGATAAAGTGTTTATAGGGGGAGCTATGGCCACGGCTTTTTTTGCCGCCAAGAAATATGAAATCGGCAAATCATATGTAGAAAAAGAAGGTATCGCTATCGCCAAAAAACTTTTAACAAGTAAAAAATTGTTTTTACCGATTGACGCAGTGATCGCGAAGAAGATCGATGCTCAGGTAAAAGCTTATCCTGTCTCGGTCAAGGAAATCAGGAAAACGGATATAATCGGCGATATCGGAACTGAGACCATGTTTGCCTGGGCGGCGGAGATAAAGAAAGCCAAGACCATAGTCTGGAATGGGCCTATGGGTGTAGCTGAGTTAGAAAAATTTTCACATGGTTCCATGTTTTTAGCGCGAGTCATTGCCGCACGGAGTAAGGGGCTGGCATACGGCGTTATCGGCGGTGGCGACACATTGCCTGTGATTTTAAAGAGCGGCATGAGCGAATGGGTGGATCATCTATCGACAGGTGGTGGTGCTATGTTGGAATTTATCGCCAAGCGTGGCGTCTTGCCGGGTATTAAAGCGATAACGCAAAAGAAATAAATTATGCCAGAGACAAAAAAAGAAATAAGCATACGGCGCGAAGTTATGAAAAAGACGCTGGAACTCATGACTGCCGCGTTATCCCTGGTCGCTGCTTTAGCCTGGAACGACGCTATCCAGGCGATTTTTCTTAAGATTTTTGGCCCGCAGAGCAGCGTAGTTGCCAAGTTGATTTATGCTACGGCGGTTACGGTTATAGTGGTTTATGTCGGGTTCAAGCTGGTAGCTATTACTAAAAAGATAGATGAGGGCAGAGAGGAGCGATTAAACAAGTAGGATCAAAAACCATATTATTTAATTCATATATTACTTATGAAAATTTCAAAATCACTTCAAATACTATTCGGTTTGTTTTTAGCCGCACTTATTGTCTTTGTGGGGTCTTTGACGCGTAATTCTTTCGAAGATTTTAAACAGATTGGTAAAGTGGCGCATGATCGTGACACCATCGTGATTCAAGGTGAAGGTAAGGCAACGTCCAAACCAGATTTGGCGCTTATTGATCTTGGAGTTACCACAGACGGAATTACGGTCAAAGAAGCGCAAAAGAGTAATACGCAAAAAATGAATGCCATCATTGGAGCCGTTAAAGATTTGGGTGTGGATGAAAAAGATATACAGACTGCTAATTACACCATATTTCCTAAATACCAGTATGACCTTGGTAAGCAGACCGTGATCGGCTATACGGTTTCGCAGGATGTATCGATTAAGGTTCGTGATCTGGACAAAGCCGGAGATATCCTGGCTAAGGCCGGTGAATTGGGTGCTAATCAGATCGGTGGACTTCGTTTTAGTATTGATGACCCGCAGGAGCTCAAGGTTGAAGCGAGGTCTAAGGCTATCCTCGATGCCCGTACCAAAGCTGAAGCACTGGCCAAACAGCTGGGATTATCAATTGTGAGAGTTGTAACCTTCTCCGAATCATCGGGTGGTGTAGTTCCTCCTCAACCTTATTATGCTAAAGCCATTGATATGGCTTCGTCAGTCATGCCGACGCCCGAAATTGAATCAGGTTCGCTCGATGTAATGTCAAGCGTCTACGTAACCTTTGAAGTAAGATAAAAATATGTTTTCATCATCTAAAATAAAATCAATAGTGGCGCGTGAAATCCTTGATTCTCGCGGCAATCCCACGGTCGCCTGCCGCGTTACGCTTTCATCCGGCGCAACGGCTGAAGCAAAAGTTCCGTCTGGTGCCTCAACCGGTTCGCATGAAGCACTGGAGTTGCGCGACGGCGGAAAGCGTTATGGTGGGAAAGGCGTATTAAAAGCTGTACGCAACGTCAACGAGAAAATAGCTAAAAAATTACGCGGTCATGATGCGGCCAGGCAATCGAAGATCGATCGCATTATGATCGAGCTGGATGGAACGCCTAATAAATCGCATCTAGGTGCTAACGCCATTCTTTCCGTCTCTTTGGCTGCGGCCGAAGCCTTGGCTCGGCATCGCAATTTACCTCTCTGGAAATCTTTGCGTGAAACTTATCATTTTTCGACTAAGCCGCGTTTACCTGTACCCATGATGAATGTACTTAATGGCGGGGCGCATGCTAACTGGTCGTTAGACGTGCAGGAATGCATGATTTTACCGCGGCAGAAAACTTTCAAAGAAAGGGTAAGGGCTGGCGCTGAGACTTTTCATGTTTTGGCCAAACTCCTAAAAGAACGTGGCTTCACGACTACGGTCGGGGATGAGGGCGGATTTGCACCTAAGCTGAAAAACGTAGAAGAAGCTTTTGAACTTTTAGTTACAGCCATTAAAAAAGCAGGATATAAACCGGGCAAGGAAATTGCACTCGCGACGGATGTAGCGGCCAGCGAGTTTTACGATCATAAAACTAAAAAATACGTTTTCAAGGCCGAAGGTGGCCGGAGCTATTCATCTGACGTGCTCTTGGAAAGATATGAAAGATGGCAAAAAGATTATCCGCTCATGTCCATCGAAGATCCTTTTGACCAGGATGACTGGACGGCCTGGAAAATGTCTGTTCCGGTTTTGAAAGCTAAGGCGCTTATCGTGGGTGATGACTTTTTTGTAACTAATGTTGAACGGCTTAAAAAGGGGATAGAGGAAAAAGCCGCAACTGCGATTCTGATTAAACCCAATCAAATCGGATCACTTACCGAAACCGTGGAAGCCATCACGACTGCGCAAAAGGCGAAATTCGCAGTCATTATTTCGCATCGCTCCGGCGAAACCGACGACACGTTTATCGCGGATCTGGCGGTGGCTTCGGGTGTTGAACATATCAAGACAGGGTCGCTTTCCAGATCTGAACGCGTTGAGAAATATAATCGGTTGATGGCGATCGAAGGGGAGCTATAAAAAGATCCTTCGACTCCGCTGTCGCTCCGCAGAGGACGACGATCCTCTGTCATCCTGAGCTTGTCGAAGGACCTTTTTTCTCTCCGATCGTTTTCTGTCGTCCCATGCTTATCGATCTGTTCCGATCGTAGCGTCTGGAAGGATCTTGTTTACGACGCCTCGATCTGTCGCTTTATTTTTTTCATTTTAACCTGGTCGATTTCATTCGAAGCCTTGATTACTTCTTGCTTAAAACCGCCCGTTAGTTTTTTTACGTCATGTTCATAGTTTTTGACGATTTCTTTTATCTTCTGTTTTTGCGCAGTGGTTAGAGCCATATAAAAGATATGATAAGGCATTTTGTAGAAAAATGATAATTTCATTGCCCCTACATTCTAGTTCAAACTGCAACGCCTCTCATGAAACACCTCTTCGGGAGTTAGATACTGGAGACACTTTCTAGGACGAGTATTGAGGAACCTCACGGCTCGGTCAAGGTCATGCTGCGTCACATCTTTGAATGGAG
>JBDRFZ010000023.1:0-24820 GCA_043818395.1 Patescibacteria group bacterium | reverse complement strand
CGTTATAACCCATAAATACTGTTACCGAACCCCATCCGGATAGCCCATAATTCGGTTACCGTGGTTGCCATATGGTCATGGCAACGAAAAAGGATATTGTACGCACTCATCTCGATGAATGGATGAGGGCTCGAAAAGATTGGAAAAGGCGAGCAGAAATCACGAAGCACGTCGCATTCGTGACCGGTATGCATCCAAAGTCCGTTCCTAGAGCTTTCAAACGAGAGCAGATGAGGGATCATGGAAAGATCAGCGGTCGGGGTCGTCCAATCGTGTACGGCTCAGACGTCACAGCCGCCCTGAAGGACATCTGGGATGCGGCGAACAGTCCTTGTGGAGAAATCCTCCATCCGATCATCCGGGAATACGTAGAGATCCTGAGACGAGATGGGATGTGGTCTCATCTCCCGTCTGTTACGGACAAGCTGCTCGCAATGAAGGAGCACACCGTTCGTCGCAGAGTTGGCTCATTGCGCAAGAAATATTCGATCCGAAAAGGACTTGGTTCAACCAAGCCATCCGCCCTCAAATCCATCATCCCAATCTTCAAAGGGCCGTGGAAGGATCTCCCTCCGGGAAATGGACAACTCGATACCGTGGCACATTGCGGCGATACGCTCCTCGGAGATTTCATCTACACGTTGAATTGCACGGATATCGCGACCTACTGGATCATCCCACGAGCGCAATGGAACAAAGGGCAACATGCGACCGTCGAAAACATGCGATATGTGAAGGCGCACCTTCCTTTTCCCTGGCTCATGGGACATCCAGACACCGGGAGCGAGTTCATTAATTGGGTGGCGAAAGAATGGTTCGAAAAAGAAGGTATCAAACTCACCCGTTCAGAACCGGGAAAGAAGAACGACAATATGTGCGTGGAAGAACGAAATGGACACGTGGTGAGGAAATACCTTAGGTATGTACGTTTGGACGTCCAGGAGATCGTTCCAATCATGAACGAGATGTATCACGAGCTTGGGCTCTATTTGAATCATTTCATGCCAGTCAGACGCACGATCGAGAAGATTCGCATCGGTGCGAAATATAGACGGACATATGAGAAAGTCGCTCAGACTCCATATCGGCGTGCCATGGCTCACGCCGCCATCTCCGAAGAAACAAAGCGACAGCTTCATGCCGAACACGAAACGCTCAATCCGTTACGCCTCAAACAAAATATTGATACACTGATCAGCAAGATTTACTCACTTCAAAAAGCCAACCGCGCAGCCGAAAGATCCAAGGAAGTTCAGTAACCGTTATTTATGGGCTAGAGCGTCCGTAGGTTGTAAATCAAAGCCTTATCATGCCATAATAAGCTGCGTTATGGAAAAAACCATCATTCAAGCTCCCTCGGCAAAATTGGAAATTACGGATGCCAATGGCGTGCGCCAAATACATGTAAATGGTTTGGCGACCTACGAAGGCTCCAAGCAAAAAGTCCAGAGCGATATATCAACCCATTTATCTATCGGAACAATTCAAGAACTCGTCAACCAAAAAGGTGACTGGTGGCTGGACGAGATGGAACGACGGACAAAAAAAGATTACGTGGCTAAACGTTTCTTGTCATTAATCCAAAGGTTCGGTGGTTTAAAAAATACAAAAATTCTGGATATAGGCTCGGGTTGCGGTTCATCAGCTATGATCATGATTGATGCCGGAGCCGCTTCGGTCACAGGCGTGGAACCTGTAGCGAATTTCGTGCAACTAGCTAAACACAGAATCATGGACGAAGGCTTGGAAAATCAAATCAATTTCATTCATCTTGAAGACACATCAAAACTACCCTTCGTTGATCAGAGCTTTGATATCATCACTTTCAGCGCCGTCATCGAACATATCCATCCAAAAATACGCACCTCTATATTACGAGATGCATATCGTTGCCTTAAACCAAATGGCCGCTTAGTAATTACCGAAACGCCTAACCGCGCCTTTCCTTACGATGGCCATACTACTCACCTACCCATCCTGCCCTGGCTCCCGCTCATCCTGTCCGCAAAAATTGCTAAATATTTTTCCTGTAACTCTCCTCGCGGTCTTTCAAAAGATGAATACATAGAAGAAGGCTTGATCGGCGGCAATTATTGGCAGATTAAAAAAGCACTGTCTGGAGCTAATTGCTTAAATTTAAACAGCGGAGATGCGGAGTGGAAATGCGGCCTTAAAAATTCCAGCCATCTACTCTGTACTCTCTTAAATATTGCCGAATCAATTTTAAAAATCTTTAGCTTGCCGCTCGCGGCTTTTATGCCGGTTTTGGATTTAGTCTTCCAGAAACCGGCCAAGATTTAATCCCTCTTTAATTCTGCGGTGCACGAATTGGCGGCATAACAGCCCCCTCTGGTCGCAACTGTATGGTTTTTGCCGTCACACTGCCATCCTGATTCTGGCTTCCGGTAACCATTACCTGTGCACCTTGAACGACATCGTCCAAACTCCCATCAGCCATCCTGCTTACCGTGGTCGAGGCGGAAAAAAATACGATTTTTGAACCTCCGCCGGCTAATTTTACCGTTAGACTATTCGTATCTTTGGACATAATTTCACCGGAAGTGAAACCGCCACCAGCACTACCGTTTCTTGCGATATTACCACCCGCTGCCGCACCTTGACCTCGAGCAACCGTGCCTTGACCTTGTAAACGGTTGAACTGTTGATTCTGGTTTGACTTCCCAAGAGTACCCGTATACTTGTAACCCGCAAAAAAGGATCCTGCAGCAACCACCAAACAGACTAAGACGACGATTGTTATTTCTTTTGACTTCATATAAGTTTTAAAATAAATTAAAATAATAAATAATAAAATTCATACGACTTTCACACTCGAAAACATTAACTCCCGCAGTTTTATGCGGGATAAACCACAAAAATTAAAATCGTTGCAAGGCGTAGTAAAAACTACGTTTAGCAAGACCTCAAACTTTTGAGGGGATAATGTTACTAATGCAAAAATTGTATTTTTATTCATAACGCAAAGCCTGGATTGGATTAAGTTTAGCTGCGCGACGGGCCGGATAAAATCCAAAAACCAAACCAATGGACGCCGAAACGCCAACTGCCAAGGCAACCGATGACCAAGCTACAGACGTATTCATGCCAGCAAAAGTACTGATGGCTTTGGATGCCCCGTAGCCGATCAACATACCGATAAGCCCGCCCAAAAGCGTAACTAACACCGCTTCGCCTAAAAATTGCCATACGATTTCTGCTTTTTCTGCTCCAATAGCCTGACGCAAACCTATTTCACGCGTTCTCTCTGTAACCGTAGTCAGCATCATATTCATAATACCGATGCCACCTACTAAAAGCGATATACCGGCAATCGAAGCGAGTAGCAAGGATAACGTATTGGTAACGCTCGAAGCCGCAGTAGCAAGGTCTGACTGATTCATTACATTAAAATCAGCTTGATCAGGAGATGATATCTTATGACGCGTAAGAAGAGTGTTAGTAATGGCTACTTGGGCTTCTGCCATAGACACCTGGTCCTGGGCCTGAACACTGATCGTGCTCACAGATTCACTGCCGCTTAAAAATGTCTGCATGGTAGAAACTGGGATGTAAATCGCATCGTCCTGATTAGACATGCCGGAACCGCCTTTGGCTACCGTTAGGCCAATGACAGTAAAATTCATTCCGTTGATACGAATTTTTTCTCCGATGGCATTGGCATCCACGCCAAAAAGGTCATCTCTGGTCGTTGGGCCAAGCACTGCTACCTTAGAACGCGAGGTTATTTGTTGCGCGGTAAAAAAAGACCCTGTATCAATAGCCACATTACGGACAGAAAGATACGCCTGGTTTGTACCGATTACTTGGGTATTAGTATTATTCCCTTTAGCTGTTACCTGATAACGACGTGAAGATTCAGGCGCTACGGCCATAACACCGGCAATAGTCATGAGGGCGTCAGCGTCTTCAACCGTAAGCGACTGGGCTGAACCGCGTCCGGAACTGACGAATGATCCAGCGCCACGCTGCGCTCCTGGCATAACTAAAAGCAAATTAGAACCAATGGATTGAATATTAGCCTCAATCGATGCTTTCGCACCCTGACCTACGGATAACATAGCAATAACCGATGCGATACCGATAACAATGCCGAGCATCGTTAAACCGGATCGAACCTTATTCGATGAAATTCCGAGGTAAATCTCCTCAAGCATGTCAGCGACTCTCATATTGCTTTTGATTTTTTTGACTATTATCACGATCTTCTACCAACTCACCGTCTTTTATGACAAGCACGCGATCCGCATGATCAGCGACATAGGGTTCATGCGTGATTAAAATCACGGTTCTGCCTTGGGTATGTAAATTTTGAAATGTTTCCAGCACCAAATCACCTGTTTTAGAATCAAGATTGCCGGTCGGTTCGTCAGCTAAAATAATAGCCGGATCATTAACCAACGCTCTGGCTATAGCTACGCGCTGCATCTGTCCACCGGAAAGTTGGTTGGACAGATGTAAGTGACGAGACTCATCCAATCCAGCTGACAAAAGAGCTTCTTTTGCCCGCTTCTCGCGTTCTTCACGAGCAACGCCTGCATATATCAAAGGCAGGGCAACGTTTCGTAAAACTGTAGCTCTGGGCAAAAGATGAAAGGCTTGAAACACGAAACCTATTTTTGCTTTCCTGATACGTGCCAATTCATCCGTTTCTAGCTTGGAAACATCCTGACCTTCCAATTGGTACACGCCGGAAGTGGGCGTATCGAGAGCGCCTAAAATATGCATCAATGTCGACTTACCTGAACCAGAAGGCCCCATGATGGCTACAAATTCACCTTTTTTAATGCCAAATGATACGCCGCGCAAAACGCGCGTTTTTTCTTTTCCGTTTATGTATTCTTTTACAAGATCGCGTACCTCGATCATAAAACTAAATTTAGCGTCCCATAGCTCCCCCGCCGGTTAAACCGGGAATTCTGATGGAAGAAGACTGGCTCTGTCTCGTAGCAGCAGATTGAGTCGCTGTAGTCGTGGCGCCCGGTTCGATAACCCGAATTACTACGCGATCACCTTCATTTAAACCAGAGATGATCTCGGTAGATTGATCGTCAGATAATCCTACTTCCACCGCCTTGAATTCTGGTGAGGTTTTTGAAGCTATACCTTGTGCGGCTTCCGCATCGCTTGTGGTTACAGAAAGAATCTGGACAGAAGCTTGGCCATTCGCGATCTTGATTGCACCGTTTGGAACCATAAGCACATCAACATGCGAATCAATAATAATGGACGCCGAAACGCTCATCCCGGCCTTAACGCGGTCATCTTGAGTATCAAAAGCAATTTTAACAGAATAACTAACCACGTTTTGGCTGACGGTACCGATCAAATCTACCTCAGCGACCGTACCGGCGATAGTAAGATCCGGTACTGCGTCAAAAGTTAAAGTTACCTTTTGACCAACCGCTACTTTAGCCACATCCACTTCATTTAACGTAATTTTGGCTATCTTTGATTTAGTGATTAACGTAGCTAAAGCTGTAGATGGAGATACCTGGTTAGCATTCTGTGCATCCAACTTGGCAATTATTCCATTAAATGGCGCACGGACCGTGTAATCATTCAAAGTTTCGTAAGCGTCATTAAGCGTATCACGCGCATTCTGCAAAGATGATTCCCGTTGTTTAATGGTATTTTTCGCAGTTTTTATTTCGATGTCATCCGCCCCTAATTTAGCGTCATCGAGCGCTTGTTTACGTTCCGCTAAAGCTTCCCTGGCCTGAGTGATCTGATCAGCGTCCGTACCGGCCAGTAATTTAGCCAGATCAGCTTTAGCTATACTTAATGAGGACTCGGCATTATCGTAATCCTGATAAGCCTTATCTACATTATCTTCTAATGATTTTATAGTTGCGTAAGCATTTGTCACTGATGATAAATCACTTTGTATCGTTGACTTGTACTGATCCAAACTGGACTGGCTGAAAGAAGAAGACGTAAGACTGGCTTCCAGACCGGCTTTTACGGAATTTAATAACTTAGCAGCAGAATCTAAGGCAATTTTTATCCGACTTCTAGCTGTATCAATTTTTGAAATATCTTCGTTGTTTATAGCCAATAAATCCGTGGCACTACGTGCACTGGCGATATCCATCTTAGCCAAATCATAATCCATCCGGGCCTGTATTTTCTTGCTCTGATCAAGTGCGGAAAACAAATTTGCAAAATTAACATTCCCGACCGAGCCTTCGATGGCTAAAATACTATTCGCATCATCCAATGATTTTTGCAGCGTAACAGTCAAATTCTTCATCGTATTTACCGAATTATCGTACGAGTCGCGTACTATTTTCGGCGTTATACCGTCTGACGATAATTTAGCGTTCTGTTCCGCTGTCTTGACCTTGGATTCAGTAGTCATGACATCTAATTCATCCGGACCCTCTAAAAGTTTATTCAAACTACGTTCTGCCTGGTTATAAGAATTTTGCGCCTGTAGCAAATTAGAATTTGATTCTGGTTTTATTAATTTTTCGTATAAAATCTGCGCCGCCTCCAGACTGATTTCGGAATCACGCACGCTCTGTTCGGCGTTGCGTACTGTTTTAGCCGCATCTTTTTGCTCAATCGCAAAAAGCGGCGTGTCTGTAGTGACTTCGTCGGCCAAATTAATAAACGTACGAGCCAAAGTACCAGAAACCTTTGGCATTATATCAATTTGATTTTCAGCAGATACCTGACCACTACCAGTAACCGTGGTCACGACCGTACCGCGTGATACGCTCGCTAAAATATAACGCGGATCTTCTGTCGTTTTATTGAATTGAGTGCCGATTATCGTACCCGTTACCATAAGGAAAGCCCCCGCGCTAAAAAGCCTTTTTTTTGTAAAATGTCGCTTCATATCATTGTATTAATTATAATACGAATAAATTTTGGTTTTCTTTCATTATTAGTGTTTATTGACTTAATTTTCATATACTGTGAAAGATAATCCATTGCTTCAGCGTATAATATATTGAACTCGATGATATTTGAGAATCTGCAAAACAAATCCGATGAGGATATTGTAAGCGCTCTTCTGCAAGATAAAGAGGCTTTTACCGTACTTGTCAAACGTTATCAAGAACCACTTACTCGTTATTTACGACGTTTAGGACTAACTCGTCTCGAAGATGCGGAGGACGTTCTGCAGAATGTTTTTTTAAAAGCTTACAGAAGCATAAATGATTTCGATCGCCGTTTAAAATTTTCATCCTGGATTTATCGCATCGCACATAATGAAGCGGTCAGCTATCTGCGAACCGCTACGGCAAAACCATCCGGAATCTCTGTTAACGACGCTGAACAGGCCATGGAACGTATTCGTAGCGATATCGATTTAAACCGAGAGGCGGAACAAATTTTAACCGCTGAATTAATTGCCTCAATTTTTCCAAAAATAAACAAAAAATATCAGGATGTACTTATTCTACGTTTTTTTGAAGAACGGTCTTATAACGAAATTTCAGATATATTACGCATTCCTTCCGGATCTGTTGCCACGCTTTTAAATAGGGCGAAAAAGATGCTGCGTAAAGAATTAACAAGCAAACAACGAATATGATTGAAGAGCCTACAAATACAACCCCGAAAAATCTTACGGAAAAAATCATGCACCGGATAGAAGATGAGCACCTGTTGCCGCAGCCGCGCTGGCATTTTAGTTTAAAAAACTTTTTATTCTGGGCGCTTTGGGCATTATCGGTTTTAGCCGGTGCCGCCGCGGTTTCGGCTAGTCTTTTTACACTAATTAATTCCGGCTGGGAATTTTCCAACATCACTCACAAGAATGCGATTTCTTTCATTATCGACTCTGTTCCCTTTCTTTGGATTACGGCTTTTTCATTCATGCTGCTCGCAAGCTACGTGAATTTAAGATTAACCAAGAGAGGCTATCGCTATCCGCTTTTAGGAATTATCGGTTTAGGTATTTTAGGTAGCCTGATCTTTGGTGTGATTTTATTTAATTTCGGCATAGGCGACTTGCTCGAAAGAAGCCTCGGGCCGCGCATCCCTATGCATCGCCCAATAATGGCTATACAAAAAAATGTTTGGATAAATCCATCACAAGGCTTATTGGCAGGAGAAATTTTGGAGATAGCGGATGACTCTTCCAACTTTATCCTACGTACTTATGACGGTAAAAACTGGACCGTTAATACAAATTTTCTTGCAGGCCGTGACATGGATATCTTAAAAAATTTCAAGGAAGTGAGGGTCATCGGACGCGCCGTGCCAAATGAAGATACTTTTCACGCCTGTCGCATTTTACCCTGGGAACTGCGCGGCAGAGCACCGTTTTTACCGGGACCAGAACGCCCCTCCCCTTTGCGAATCAGACGCATAATGCCGAGCACATCAACTGAATATGAAAGAAACCTGGAATCAGCACGTAATAGTGAATGTGAGGGCGTACGACCTTATATCTTCTTAAAACAACAAATCGATAATTATTAATACTAAAAAAATCTATGAAAAAAAATACCATTTTAAAAATCAGTGCCATTACGCTTCCGCTTATGGCGCTAACCATATTTACCACCTCCTCAGTATTTGCAGCTGATGCTGCAACCGAAGCTAAAACACCGATCGTTTTAACAGATGCCCAAAAAATAGCTGTCGGACAAGCCTATGAACTTCGTATGAACGGCAAGTTCGATGAAGCCAAGCAGGCCATGGAAACCGCCAATGTCCCGAAACCACAAAGAATGGCCGGACGCGGCATGATGCGCGGTGACTTCGGAAAAAATCAGGAAGAAGTCAAAACCGCCATCCTGAACAATGATTTTGCAAAGTACAAAGAATTGACCAAGGATCGCCCTAACGCGGACAAAATCGACGAAGCGGCTTTCGCAAAATTAGTTCAAGCCCACAAACTTATGGAAGAAGGGAAAATGGATGAAGCACAGACCATCTTAAAAGATCTAGGCATGGGTCCAGGCTTAGGCCAGGGAATTAAACCCGGCATGAGACCCGGCTTCGGACGCGGCAAACACATACAAGCCGATACCGCTGATCAATCACAATAAAAGCGAGGTTAACAAAACCCGCCGGACCACCAAGCATGGCCGGCGGGTTTTTTGAAGGATGAAAATTAGGTGAAGCTCGAGCCGGGGCTGAATCTTTTATTCCTTTTTTTATGACCCAAACGGAACGAAGTGGAGTGAGAGCGCAGTATGGGACATGACTTCGCTTCTTTTTTTCTTCGAAAAGCAGTCTGCCATGGTGCTGTGGATAAAAATTGTTTACCTTTCAGTTTTCTTTCGGTATAATATAAGCATATTATCTCATATTTTTATAATCAAAACCATGTCTACGATTACAAAAAAACAAAAAGGGATTTATGATTTTATAAAAAAATATATAGAAGAACGCGGTTATTCACCGACGTTTGAAGAAATACGTAAACGTTTTAAATTAAAAGCGATTTCGGGCGTGCATCAGCATGTATCCGCTCTGGCAGATAAGGGATTGCTTGTTAAAAATGAAGGCATGAGGAGAGGACTCGAAGTACAGAACAATATCGCAGATAATATTAAAATACCAATTCTTGGCCTAATTTCCGCTGGTCAACCAATAGAAGCCATTGAAGAAATACAGGATTATATGACTTTGCCGAAAGACGAGATTAAAAAACACAATAAATGTTACGCTTTGCGGGTCGTTGGAAACAGTATGATTGAAGATGGCATTTTTGATGGTGATGTTGTTATTATTAAGCAACAAACAACTGCGGATAACGGACAGACGGTAGTTGCGATCGTAGATAATAACAGTGCTACTTTAAAAAGATTTTACAAAGAGAAAGATAGAATCAGATTGCAGCCTCGTAATCCCAGCTTGTTTCCAATTTATAGAACAGAAGTTGAAATCAGAGGGGTAGTATTGAAGATAACAAGGAATCTTGATGGGGTAACTCAAATAAATGACAAGACCAAGGATGTGGTTTTTAAAATGGCTGAATTGTTTTGCGGACCAGGTGGGATTGGCGTTGGAGCAAGTTACGCAAAAGCTTGCCATAAAAATGGAACACGCTACGGCGTAAAGTCGGTATGGGCTAATGATATAGACCAAGACACATGCAGAACTTATGCGCGAAATTTGCACGGAGGCGACGAATCTAATGTTATTTGCGGGCCAGTTGAAGAAATTAATTTTAATGAAGTGCCCAAATTTGATGCTTTGGCTTTCGGTTTTCCCTGCAATGATTTTAGCGTAGTCGGTGAACAGAAGGGTTTTGATGGTAAGTTTGGTCCTCTCTATTCATATGGCGTTAAAGCGATCAATGCACATAATCCAAAATGGTTTATGGCTGAAAATGTAGGTGGCCTACAGAGCGCCAATGAAGGGCAAGCGTTTATAAAAATTCTAGAAGATTTAAAAAACGCGGGGCAGGGTTATAGATTGACAGCGCATCTGTATAAATTTGAAGAATATGGAGTACCGCAAAAAAGACACAGAGTAGTTATAGTCGGTTTTAAAAAAGACCTTGGCCTTGAATTTAAGGTGCCAGCTCCTATTACGACTGATAAATATATTGACGTTAGAAGCGCAATTGAAAATCCACCGATACCAAAAGATGCCCCAAATAATGAAATAACAAAACAGTCCTTATTGGTCATTGAACGATTAAAACACATACCGCCTGGAGAGAATGTTTGGTTTGAAGGAATTCCAAAAAAATTTAGACTTAATGTTAAGGGAGCAAAGATGAGTCAGATTTATAAACGATTGCATCCTGATGAACCTTCATATACCATAACCGGAAGCGGTGGAGGCGGCACTCATGGCTATCATTGGAAAGAGCACAGAGCGCTTACTAATAGAGAAAGAGCACGAATACAGACATTTCCGGATGATTTTATATTTTACGGTTCAAAGGAAAGCATCAGAAAGCAAATAGGCATGGCTGTACCGGCACAAGGTGCAAAAATTATTATTGAAGCAATTTTAAAAACCTTCGCGGGAATACCTTATAAATGGGTGGAGCCAAAGTTTAAAATTGGTTGCGAAGAATGTTTATAATTTTTTAATCAAGTTCGCCCATTCTTTGCGGCTTCTGTGAAGCTGGCCGGTTTTTTTAACATACCTTACACCGTCAAAATCCTGACCGGGTATACTTGTTGCTTGTTTTAACTCGTCAATAGCACACCAACCTGCAATCTCACACTGTATATTTGTAAAATCGGGTATTTTGTCTTTATAGCTTGGATAGTGTTGTTGGTTTTTAATAATTTCAATTATTTTTTCTTTAGTTATCCTTAACAAATGATCGTCTGGCATATCCGGACGGCAAAAAATATAAAAATCCGATTTTCTATCTTCATGCAAAACTTCATTTTCAGATAAAACTAAATACGAAATTTTAGGCTTGGATGATTTTATGCCAATTCCAATTTTAGGTTCTTTTGTCTTGTTATTTTTAACGACTCCTATTATATCTTGAGGAACAATATCATCGTAAATTTTAAAGTCCAGCACCACCTCTGTATTAAATTCTGTTTCGAAAAATTTTTTTACAGCAACCTCGGCTAGTTGACCTTTTACCCAATTTGTAACTTTTTGTCCAAATTCTCTCTGCCTGCCGGTGCCCCAGTCTGACATTACATAACCTTTAAAATGTTGTGCTAATGCAAAATCTAGACAGTGTGCGTAATCTTCTTTTGTGAGTTCTACTGTTCTCCAGGCGCGTGAATTTTGCCATTCATCAAGTTCCTCTTTTAAAAATTTAAATCTGCCCCTGCCATTCGGGCGTGGCAAGGCTTTAAATTCATCGGCATTTCTGAAGAAATTTTCAAATGTTTTATCGTCGAGGCCAAGGTATTCTATGGCTTCTTTTTTTGTTAATATTTCAGGCATATCCTTTACAGATTTAGTGATGAAAAAGTATTAAATAAAATTTGCAGAGCAACTCCTTATAACCCCTTAGTTAAATATGATTATACATTATGAGAAAAACAAAATCGAGTTCTTTTTGCGCGTCTTACGATCCAACCTTAGCAATAAACTTCCCTTTCTATCAACAACCATCCCTACTCAATCACCGTCCCTTTGAATTTTTTGCAATCAATAATATTTTTAACGTTATTCAAATCACGGCCATTAGCGATGGCTACGGCGAGTCCCCATTTGTGCGCTAGCTTGGAAGCAATTGGATCAAATGGTGCGTTAGCGCCTGGTATCCATTTTGATCCTACGATTTTACGAAAATCCTTCCACGCTATCCGGTCGTAGGCCACGGCATCATCAAAGCGCGAAGGGTCTTTGTCATACACTGCATCGATATTGGTAAGATTTATAACACGCTCGGCGCCAAACTTTTTAGCCAAACGCACGGCCACGTAATCTGTACTCCAGCCGGGCTTCCAACCGGCGGCAATGAGTACGGATTCGCTCCATTTAATGGGACGCGTCGGATCTTTGACTACGCGATGCAAAGCTATGTCGCGAAACACGGTACGAAGCAGATGACCGTTTAATCTGGTGGCATGGATGCCCAGCCAGTCCAAATCTTCGGCTGTGAGTTTCACGATCTTGGAAGCCGCGCCTTGGTATTCTCTGGCCGTATATCCCCCGCCCACGATAATAATAAAACGCCGTCCGGTTTTGACCTGCTGACTAATCAGGGTTTTAAATTTTTTCAGGTAAGCCACATCAATACCCGTTTTCGGCACCACAATAGACCCACCGACAGAAATCACGATGGGTGCTGTTTGTGAAATGATATTTTTCATTTCTTTGATCCCAATAGGCCGTTAACCAGCCAGGAAACCAACCAAAAAACCAAAGCACCGAAAAACGCGGCCTTGAAATCAACCACATCAAATCCCTTGACGATGGATGAAGCCAGCCAAAACATGAGCGCGTTTATGACGAATGTAAAAAGTCCTAGCGTGAGTATATTTACCGGCAATGTAAGCAGGAGGATAAGCGGACGAATGAGAGCGTTGATCAGACCAATGATGAGCGCGACCATCAAAGCCGTCCAGGTATTAGCAATGCTTACGCCGGGCACGATATAAGCCGCGGCAATTACAGAAAGCGCACTGATTAACCATCTTAATAAAAGATTCATATTATTCTACGTTAAATTTCTTTTTAATTTCTTTAATTTTATTTTCGGCGCTTACCAGCTTAGTCTTTAACGCATCAGCGATCATCATAGCGCGTTCAAATTTTTGAACGCCTGCGTCAATGTCCGGTTCGCCTTTTTCGAACCAATCCGCGATCTGCTCTAATTCTTTAAAACCTGAGGAAATGTCTATGTTTTTTGAATCTTTTTTGGGCATATTCATTAAATTAATCTGCTTTTTATCCAGACGATATCAGCTCCGGCTTCTCCGTCTTTCAAGACCATATCCACTCGCTCCCCTGTTTTTAGCTGATTGACTGACGTCGCATACTTGCTACCGGCTTTAAGCATAGCATACCCGCGCTTCAAAACATTTTTGTGATCGAATGAAGAAAATAGCCTGTTGGATGATTCAAGGATGCCGTGCAAACCACGGAGCCAGTTGTTTGCCGATTCCGTATTTCGCACGAACAAATTCGCAAGCTCGTTCTGGCGTACCGTGAGCCAGACTGCCGGCAAAGATAACGAACGCTCGATAACCTGATGCCAATCCATAATTATTTTATTCATAGAATCCTGGATCGTGCCGACGCCTGTCGCCAGTTCAAAAAGAACATCCTTGCGATCCGGCACCAGACGTCGTGCGCAATCGGTCGGCGTTGAACCGCGAACGTCAGCCGCTTCCTCGGCGAGCGTTAAATCGCGCTCGTGGCCGATGGCGACCATAGTTGGAATTCCGGACGCATGAATAGCGCGTGCTACCCGCTCGTCGTTGAAGGCCATGAGATCATCAAACGATCCTCCGCCGCGCGTCATTACCAACACGTCGTATTCACCGGACTGCGCATTCTCTATGGCGGCAACGATCTCGCGCGGTGCCTTATCACCCTGCACCGGCACGTGGTACAAATCGATTTCCAATCCTCCCCAGCGTTCGCCTGCGATGCGCACGAAGTCGCCATAAGCTGCACTGTCACGCGAAGCAATGAGTGCGATGCGATTTGGGTACTTTGGCAGCTCTCGTTTGCGTGTCGGATCAAACAATCCTTCCTTGGCTAACTTTTCACGCAATTGAATCAAAGCTTTGCGCAATGCACCCTCGCCTGCGAGTTCTATGCGTTCGGCGGAAATGGAAAACTTTCCATACTTGGGATAGACCCTTGGCAAACCAAAGACCCTGACCCTGATCCCGTCTTCCAAGGGCACGGTTAATTGCCAAATAGGCATGAAGACATTAACTAGCGATTTGTCGTCTTTCAGATCAAATGTGACCCACTGCCCTTGCGAAACGCGATAACCGGAGACCTCGCCCTCCACAGCAAAAACCTCACCGGAAAGCGTTTCGCGCAAAATCCCGTTAACGATTTCGATGAATTCCGCAACCTGAAGAATTTTCATGAAGATATATTACACCAATAAATATCCTTCGTCCCAAGGCAGGCATAAGGCCTGCCCCTACATCGTTCACCGCTCACTGCACATCACTTCAAATCCACAATCCCTTTCTCTATCTGTTCCGCCAATGTCTTATCCGATATTTCAGACAAATGGTCCAGTCTGGTCTGACGCTCCGTTCCCGTTAAAAGTTCCGGCTGACTATTTATGATTTTAATCGGCATGAGATCCAACCGATTAAGCTTATCGCTAAACGATAAGCCGACCGTGAGACCGTAGTTCGTCTCCACTGACCAGTCCTGGTCAAATATAAAATTTCCAAGCGAATAAACGATGGGTTTCCCGTTATAAACTTCAATTGATTGCATCCAATGAGGATGAGAGCCGATAACCGCATCCGCACCCCAGTCTAAAAACTCATGAGCCAGCTTAATTTGATCTTGGTCAGGTTTGGCCGTATATTCCTGCCCCCAATGAATAAAAATCATCGTAAAGTCCGCCATGGCCGTCGCTTTCAAAACAGAATCTTTCGCAGCTTTTTCATCCAAGGGATTATCTGTCACGTTAAAACCGACCAACGCAATACGAGTACTGTCTTTTTCTAAGATGGCCGTCGAGATGCTACTGTCATCCGCTACTTCATCGCCAAAAAATGGGACTCCGGCGGATTTTAAGTTTTTATAAGTATCGGACAAACCGGCTCTCCCCTGATCCGAAGCGTGGTTATTAGCCAAAGACACGGCATCGATTCCTGTTGTTTTTAATACTTGTGCGATTTTAGGATCAAAAGCGAAATCAAGATCTTTTACCGGCGGCAAACGTTTAGCTGTAACCGGACCCTCAAGATTAGCAATAGTAAAATCCCATTCGTCAAACAAACACTTTTCCTTCCCGCAAATTTTATCAAAAGGGTAATTAAACGAATTCGTCGTTCGCATTCTTTCCGCCACGCGGCGATCAAACATCATATCACCGATAAAAAGAAACTTGACCGTTCTATCGGAAGAAGTAAACCAGGCTTTATTGACAGCTTTAGATATGGAAGTATTTTGAACGAGACTTTCTGCAGACGTGCTTACGGTTTTTATTTTCTGATCATGTATCGTTACAATCAGATCAAGCGTCGGCGTATCTTCAGGATATGTATAAACACCGATTATAATCGTAAATTCCAGTATCACGCCGACTAAAATAATTAAATTAAGTTTCAGTGAAGAAAACGCGCTCTTTTTTACGGTAGAAGGTATGGCCACAATTTTATTATCCACCAATAAAGTATGGCCCAAATAAAATTAGCGAGGACTAAATCCACCGGGTACCACACATCTTCCTTAACGCCGAATATTCCATGTCCTTCGAGCGGCATAACCACCCCGCCAAAAAATATGGCCATTAAAAAACCCCAACCCGCGATGGAGATAAAACTAAAATCCACAAAAACGCTCCTCTCGACAAAATAAGTATAAAGTCCTCCAAATAAACAAGAAACTAAAGAAAAAACCAGGATGCCTAAAAGATGGCTCTCCCGTCGCGAAATTTTTTTATTAAACACATGCGGCTGGTCCAGATCGCGGACAAAATTCCCGACCCCGAAGTACGGTGCGACATGAGAAAAAAAGATAATGATCGCTCCGGCAATCGCACCGCTCACTAATCCTGCGATAATCATATTATGGTTGAAGAATATCTTCCGTCCTTCCGTCTATGGATATCACAGCTTCCTGACCGACGGGCAGAACGTTATTGGCTTTAAGCGTCTCTTGAATTTGCGAACGGATGGACGTCACACGGCATGACCCGCCCACGCCCTGTTCCAAAATTTCCGAAAAATCTAATTGCTTTTTACCATCATTCGTCATGCTGATCGTCGGCAGATCGACGCTCTCCGGCAAACTCGTCAGATATCCGTTTTTCTTTTCTTCGGCACTCGGTCCTTTCAGTAGTTCATGAATCACGAACAAGTCATTTAACGCGATATCGCCGCAAATTTTTCTTGTCACTGAAAACGTCTTAGAACAATCCAGCATCTCCGGATCTTTTTTCGTATTTACGAACGCGACATTTATCTGAGTATCGCAACCCTGCTTTTGAGTGTACAAAAATTCAACCGGCACCGAAACTTCGTGCAGAGGTGTTCCGTCTTTGGCTGAAGATTCAAAAATACGCAACTGGCCGTTCTTCATAGCCGGCGCCTGGTCATAAAATAAACTAATGGTGAAGGAACCGGGAATTCCCATGTCAGGACTGTTCACATACGAGTTTCCGCGGGAAACAATGGTGCCCGCCGAATCTTCAAGCGACCAACTGATTATATTTTCAAAAACCGTGGAAGTTCCGCTGATTGTAGTAGGATTCTCGATCACGAATCGACCGTCTGATAAAGCCATACTTAAATCTACGGATGTTACGCCGTCCTGGCTCACAAAAGTCGAGCTGGCGCTGCTGACTTGAGTTTCTGTCGGAGGCTCCTCTTTATTGCCCAACTTGCAAATGCCGACCATGCCGCGGGTTTTATCTTTCAAATATTCCCGACAACCATAACCCTCTGGACACTCCCATGAATTTTTACTTTCACATTCGCACATAGGAACGCAGAGTTCGATACAAGCGGTTCCCGGCGGTTTACTACGACAAGCTGAACCGCAAGAATTCCAGATCCCGCCGCTCGTTTGGCATGAATCCTGAGTTATTATACCCGTCGTCGTATTCTGAATATCCTGCTTAACTACAGGTACCTCGTTCCTTGTTTGTTTTATATTCCATTCCCGGAAAAAAAAGGCCAGAACTAAAGCGGCCAACGAAAATACGGCCACGAAAATCAGTGCTTTAGCTTCGGTTTTCATAAAATTATGGATTGGGCATTATTACGATCATAATTTTCTCACCGTTCTCCACATCACCGCCATTCCAGTCATGGATAGCGTTCATGAGAACATCCGCGGAATAGACATAATCCGCACCGCGCCGCGTACCCGGATCGTTCGTGATTATTTTATTTCCCGTATAACCTTTTACAACCAACATATGGTATAGCGGACCACCGTTGCGAAAATTCGGATTATTCAACAATTTTCCGGCGGCTGGCAAAATAACCGGAAATCCATTGGCAACCACGCGCTTGATATCGTTTATAGATATTACCGGCTTAATAATAACTTCAGCATAACCGAAATGACCTCTAACAGCTTTAGCTAAATCCGTCGCGTTAGTATCTTTATAATATCCTAATGCTTTATTTTCATAAGCCACGAAATCATCGATAGCTTGCTTGGCTTTTTCAATTGGAATCACGCCTTCTTCGCCTTTATAAAATGCATCGACCATGATAGCCGAAGCTTCCTCGCAGGCTTCTTGATAGGGATAATCCCAATTTTGATAAGGAGCCTGGGTAGTAAAAGGAATTTCCAGATTAACCTCTAGCGGTAATGAGCCTATATTTTCAAAGGGGTCAATCTTCTTTGGTGATGAAGGCGGCGAAGAAACCAGGATGTAATTTTGCGATGTAGCTACCCCGCCTTCAAAAGGTGAATTTTGGTCTGAATTCAGGTTGATGTCTGCTTGCGCTGGTTCGTATTTATGAGCTTCGGGTAATTTCGGTGCGGACCAGGCGCTCCAGGCGTCATTAATATCCCAACGATAAACATAACCGAAACCTCCTAATACCAAAACAATGCCCAATATTAGCCACTTGAATTTCTTGAAAATCATGCATGAATCATACACGATTTATTCGATAATTGACAATCAGAAATTCTAATCACAAATGACGACAATCAATATCAAACCCTAAATACTGAATGCTGAATACTATCCACCAAAGCCCCTATTTCTTCGTCTCGATAATGATACTCGTCATGATATCTCCCTGGACGATTTTTCTAACCACGTCCATACCTTGCGTCACGCGGCCGAATATAGAATAGCTGGGCGGCAAGGGATTATTTTCGAGCATTATAAAAAACTGTGAACCATTCGTATTCGGTCCGGCGTTAGCCATGGCCACAATACCGGCATCATACGAAAGATTAACCTTATCATCCTCGAATTTATAACCCGGTCCTCCGATACCTGTTCCGAGCGGATCCCCTCCTTGAATCACGAAGCCTGGCACCACGCGGTGGAAAATTAACCCGTCATAAAATTTATGTTTGACCAGATAAACGAAATTGGATGCGGCCTTAGGACCTTCCTTCGGTAAAAGTTCAAAGATAATTTCGCCTTTATTCGTCTTGACGCGAATTTGTTTGCCCAAAGTTTCTTTATCCGACAAAATTCCCGGAAAAGCCAGCGTCTCCGGCGTAACTTCAACAACGGGCGGAATTTGTGATTCGACGGTAGTTGGTTGCGACGATGTCGACGGCGTCGCGTCTTCGGGTGTCGTAGTAGCGTTATTCATGGTTGTAGTAGTTGATTCTGCTGTTTCATTAGCAGTTTCTTTATTTGGCGGTACCTGTACCTCCTGATTTTCTTCCGGCGCATTCTGGTATTTATCAAGAGATACAGGCGACGAATCAGGAGATCCGCAACCTGCGCCATAAGTTAATAAGGATAGACAAACGATGGTGAAAGGTTTGATGTATCGCATAGCGAGACAAATTGTAGCAGATTATTCCTCCCAAGGCATGCCGGCGCCACCGGCAAAACCCAAACGCGCGGCGTCGAAATTTAAATTCGGCCTCCACCATTCAAGTGCGATCCGTTCAAGCGAAAGTTTTTTCCGATCAACGTCTTTGCTCACGTCACGACCTCGTTCGTCCCGAGCCTGCACCACGGACGGTGTAAACTCACCCGGCAGATAAACTGCTTGTACCAAAACCGCCTTTGCGCCGCGCTTAACCAAAGCACGAGCCGCCTGCCGCGCGAGCCAGGCGCCGCCTTTTTCCGGCCGCTTTGGATCTAGACCTACACCGAGATAAACAGCCGGTAGTGCGAAGCCGTAGGGTAAAACATCTTTACCTGATGCACCCATGCGTTCAGCCAAGCCACGCATTTCACATGGACCGGATTCATTTACGAGCACATCAGTCGAACCGGAAATGCATTCGTTAACAGCCGAGATGATTTTTTTTCTTGCTTCTTCGAGCGCCAAAGAACCGTGCTCAACGCGTATCGAAATGGCATTCAAATCATTATTAAGACGCTCGCTCATGACTTCTCCGTCAGGTCCGAGCCAAAACCAATTTTCGTCATTCTGTCTTTTTTCATCCAAGAGTGCAGCGACTCGCCGAGCCGTAGCAACGGTTGGCGGGAGCATCTCTTCGGTTTCTGAAGTAGCGTAGGCAGATACGGCAACCGGAGCTCCCGGGCCATTCGAGAATAATTGCGACTGCTCCGAACCAACCGGTTCGATGGATATAAAAGGCTCGACCTCGCACATGACCGAGAGCGTGCCAAGTGTTCTCCTGACAAGCGAGGAAACGTCAAAATCAGCTTTGCTTTTTACGTCGCCGGCGATAAACAAAGCTCCCCTGCCGCCCATGGCATGAATTTGGATGCGAGTTTCCGGGTCGCGTTTAAGATATTCATCGATAATCGCTTCGACGACCAGATCACAGACCTTATCCGGATGTCCGGGTAAAAGACACTTGGCTGATTGCATGTTCTTACTTATCTAGCATGATTTCGACAAAGAATCAACAGGTTTATAAACAAAAATCTTCGACCTCCTGCTCGTCACACCTCTGGCTTCAAAAATCGAAACAGGCCGCCAATCAGGCAAAGGAAACTCCGCACACACTATCACTGTTTCCGGCTTCGCGCGTTTTGCTAATATTTTTGCAAGCTCGGTCATGGCCTTGGGCAGTAAAAATAAATATATGCCGTAAGCTTCCTCTATGGGCGCCCGCTCATAGTCATCTTTTACGATTTTAATCGGCATCATAGTTATCCATGACCAGAATGCACCGACGATCCATGGTGAGAACGCCCGTTCATAACCTACGAGAGGTCCCGCGATTCCGGCCTTATGAAATCGTCTCAACGTCCACCCGCGACTGCAACCCAAATCCAAAATAAGACCTTTGGTCGGTAGCACGCGTTCGGCCAGCACGCGATCCACGATTGCCCAGGTGGATGACAATGACGGTACGCCACCAAAAAAAACCACCCGCCATAATTCCGAGACGACCAAGTACAACACGGCAAACGAGATAAGAATCCAAAAACCGAGAAGTAACCACAAAAAAATCATAAATCATTAATATCACTAAGATATGAAACCGACGGCAACGTATTTGTCTTTGGTTTACTCTTCCAGACAGACGGTGTAGCCGAAACCCTGTCTCCGCGCCGGTCAATTTCTATAGCCGGTTCTTCATAACTGCTATCCCAATTCCATTCATCGCGGCGAACTCCATCCGTGTGAGATGCTCCGCTCCGTCCGTAACCAGACGGACTTATCCTGCGTTCCGCATCGCGTAATTCCAAACGCTCGGTCAAATTCGGCGGGATCTCTTCGATGAAAAGCGAGGGTTGGTTGAGGACGATAGTATCCATGCCGCTCGTGACCGGATAAGTCAGGAATAATTTTCTTTTTGCCCTGGTTACGGCTACGTAAAATAATCTGCGTTCTTCCTCTACTCCCCCCTCCTCGGTCATAGCCCGTCTGTTCGGAAAAAAAGTATCAGCCAGATGAATCACGAAAACCGTATCCCACTCCAAACCCTTGGCCTGATGTACGGTGGAAAGAATCAAGCGCTCGGTCTGTGCCGCTGAATTTTTATCCCGTCCGCGAATTACTTCATCGTATAACGCGATGTCGGCCATAAGCGAAGAAGCATCGCGGTAGTTTTCGGCAAATATCGCCAGCTGTTCCAAATCTTCAAGACGTTCGCGCCAGTCCGTAAATTCACGTTCCGCGTAATCACGATAACCCGAATTTATAATGGCGCGCAGCATATGCGATGGCATAGGCCCATGCCCCATCATGGATTCGATAATGGTCATGAAATCCACCCAACCGTTTTTAGCCTTACCCGGCAAATACGCATCCAGATTCGCGCCAATCACCTGATGCAAATCCGAGTACTGTTTAATTTGACTGATCAATCTCATGGCCGTGACCGCGCCTATGCCTGTCTGCAAATTCAAAACCCTGATCCAGCCGGCTTCATCACGGGTATTATCAAAAACGCGGAGATAGGACAAAACATCTTTGATGTGCGCGCGCTCAAAAAATTTAGCACCGCCGCGATATTCATACGGTACGTCGCGTTTCATGAGCTCGAACTCCAGCATCTGCGAATGCGAACTGGAACGAAAGAGCACGGCCATGTTACCGAGAGCTACGCCTTCAGCTCTTTGCTCTAAAACTTTCTCCACCACGAACCTGGCTTCCTGGCTGGCCGATGCGGCCGGCACCACGACCGGCTTGCCGCCTTTCGGCCTGATACCGATGAGTTCTTTTTCAAAACGGTTAACGTTATTGGAAAGCGATGTATTGGCTAATTCCAAAATTTCCGGAGTGGAGCGATAATTCGTAACTAATTTAAAAATCTTGGTGTTCGGCCAGGTATCTGGAAAACGTAAAATATTTTTCACATCAGCGCCGCGAAAAGCATAAATCGACTGCGCATCGTCGCCGACAACCAAAACATTTTTATGATGTGAAGACAGGCCCTGCACGATCGAGGCCTGAAGCGCGTTCGTATCCTGATATTCGTCAACCAGGACAAATTCAAATTGCATCGAAATCCTTTCTCGCCATTCGATATTAGCTAAAACTCGATTTAAATTAAGCAGTAAATCATCAAAATCCATAGAATTTGCCGCTTTCTTCCTATCCGTGTACTGCCGACCTATCTCCTCTATCTCATCCGCGAATGAAATAAAATTCGGATGTTTAAGATCCAGTACGTCTACGACATCTGTCCTGGTATTGGTCGCAAACGACAGAATGTTATGCACCACGGCCGCGGTCGGAAACCTTCTGGCCTTTGGATCTATTTTCAAATCCTTCATCACGGCTTTGATCAAACTTTCGGAATCGCCGGTATCAAGAATCGTGAACTTATTGGAATAACCCATCTGCTCGGCTGTACTCCGAAGAAGCCTGTTGGCAATGGAATGAAAAGTGCCTCCCCAGATTCCTTTGGCGGCATCGCCTAACAACCCGGAGACGCGATTAAGCATTTCCTTGGATGCTTTATTGGTAAAAGTCAAAAGCAGGATGCGGCTCGGATCAACCCCTTTTTCCAGCAGGTAAGCCACGCGGTAAGTAATGGTCCGCGTCTTGCCTGATCCGGCGCCGGCCAAGACAAGACATGGCCCGTCGGCGTTCAAAACTACTTCGAGCTGTTCCTGGTTCAATTCCTTGTGATAATCGATACTTTTTTTGAACGACTGGTCTTCTCGGTTTGGTAAAACAAGAATTGACATGGCGCTAGGTTAGCTCATGAGCGCGCTATAGACAAAATACTCACTCTCCAAACGCCCTAGCTCTATTCTTAGCATGCTCTTCAAGAGTCTTCGCGTAATAAGTTTTCCCCTCTTCATCCGTTAAGAAATAAAAATAATCACTGGCCGCAGGATTTAACGCGGCTTCAAGCGCCGTCTCGCCTGGATTGCAGATCGGTGCAGGCGGCAAGCCTTTGTATTTATATGTATTAAAAGGCGAATCAATCCCAAGTTCGTCGAGGTTCGAACGCGCGCGACCGGAGCCGGTCAAATAAGAAATCGTGGCATCAGATTGGAGCGGCATGCCGCGCTTGATGCGATTTAAAAATATACCGGCCACTATTTTCCTATCTTCCGGATCAGCAACTTCTTTCTCCACGATCGAAGCCAGCGTCACCACTTCGTGCAACGTCCTTCCTTGCTTTTTCGCCTCATCGACGAGATGCGTAGCGCGCTTTTCAAATTCGGATAATTGTTTGGCGATCAAACCTTGTGGCAATTGATCTTTCCAGACGCGATATGTATCAGGAAAGAGAAACCCTTCGAGCGACGAATCTGCAGGTAAATCTTTCAAAAAAGAAAAATCCTGACGCCAATTATCGGCCATTGGTTTTCCGTTTTTATTGCTGCCGACTTCACTTAGCCAATCCGCTGCCGAAACATTATATTTTGATAGCTCTAAACCCATCGCCTCATTACTCCAGCCTTCGATGATCTTTATTTGAACTTCTTCTCTGGTCGGCCCCAAAGCGATAGTACGCGCTATCAGGCGATAACTCATGCCGCTTTTTAAAGGATAAGAACCGACTTTTACTTTTTGGGCGGACTTATCGAACAACATATAAATCTTATAAGCCAGACGTGATTGGATTAAACCTTTTTCAAAAAGCAGTGTTGTTACATCGTCCACGGTCATACCTTCCACGATATTGATGTTGATTATCGGCGCACCATCCGCGGGCACAGAGAACCATGCGGCTGGAATAAAAAAAGACGCAAGTATGCCGCCGACTAAAAATATCAATCCTGTCAGGAATATAATTTTCCTCATAGATCTTTATTTGTGTATATAACGTTTTGCAGAATTTAATATATCACTGCTACCAAGTTCGCGATGTAAAATCATAACTACTGAAAAAGACAGCAACCCGACAAACACACCACCTAAAAGATCCGTCGGGTAATGAACGCCGGTCGCCAAGCGTCCGAAAGCCACAAAAGCAGCGATTAAAAACGAGATGGCGCCCATTAATTTATTTCTATTAAAAATCGTCAGTGCGATAGCAATGGCCGCACCCGTATGACCGGAAGGAAACGACGAATTAAAAGGCGGCGGTATGAGTAACACTATATCCGGAACAGCAACAAAAGGGCGATCGCGACTTATGAAATAAGAAATAACCGTAGTAATAATCAGTGCAAAAATGAAACTCCAAGCAATTTCTATAGCCACATGCCTATCTTTTTTGCTTTTCGAAGTTAAAAAATACACTACGAAAAATAAATTCGCCAAGATCAACCAGCGCGCCATAAAAATCATCAAAGCCATAACCCACGGTGTTGTAAAAATCACCTGCTGGATTCCATGGATGAATAGAGTTTCGTTTCCTGGTATCATAATTCTCTTTCTAAACACGCACTTCACTCATCCTTAATCCCGTCCCAGATTCTGATGGTCTTGTCACCGCTACCGGAAACAATGCGGCCGTCGGGTAGGACTTGGAGGGTAAACACATAATTGGTATGAGCTTCGAGTTTGGCTGATTCGTGGTATTTGCCTTGATCGTCTTTGTCCCAGATTCTGATGGTCTTGTCATGGCTACCGGAAACAATGCGGCCGTCGGGTAGGACTTGGAGGGTATTCACAAACTTGGTATGGCCTTCGAGTTTGGCTGATTCGTGGTATCTGCCTTGATCATCTTTGTCCCAGATTATAATGGTGTTGTCACCGCTGCCGGA